>JBDRGJ010000254.1:0-3325 GCA_043817835.1 bacterium | reverse complement strand
CTCCGCACCATGCGGTGCAGGGCTAACCCTTCGTGGTACAGTCCAAAGGGCGAATTCTTCAACTGAAGAATTCAGGTAGCAATCGCTGCGAAATAGAAAAATATCCGTCTTGCGGAAAAATCATTTTTCCACAGCTTTCCGTGAATTATGCGGAAATTATATCAAATATACATCGGCAATCCCGGGTCGCATCAGATGAGGGGGCGGACCGCAACTGACTGCGGCGGCAGCATTTTTGCGGAGGCAGATAAATTGCTATCATGTCAAAAAAGTTTAATCGGCTTATTTCTGTCAGATGCCTGCAACCAAAATCCGGAGGAGAAACCTGATGCCCGATTATTTTCCGCTTAAGAAAAATCTTAGGCTGAAGTATGTTTATACCAGTTCCGAATTCGAAAACGCATCCACCGTTTTAATTGACATAATTTCAGTGGACAAGAAAGGGAAAAGCGTGCGCGCCAAGGCCCGGATGACCATAGACATAAAGGGCACCGCCACCTCTGCGGAATACACCATAACACGGGACTCGAAATGGATAGTCACGGGGGACGGCATAGTGGTGGGCGGAAGAAAGGAAATCCCGGTCCGTCCTGTCAAAGGGGCAAGGTGGGACGCATACCCTGACGCCAGCGAGGTGGTTTCCGTCAACGAAAAGGTCCGGGTGCCCGCAGGCAGATTCAACCGGTGCGTGAAGGTCGTTACCCGGCTGGCCGGCGGAGATGCCGGCAGCGCCGTCCGCTACTATGCTCCCGGAACGGGTTTTGTCCTGGAAAAATATTCGGGCGAAAACATGCAGGCCGAAGTGAAGCTTGTTTCCGCCGGAACTGTGGCCGAGCCGGCCAAGCCCAGCCGCAGGAAAAGGTGATAATCGCTTAAAGGAAACAGCAATGGCGGTTTTTACGGTAAGGGAACTTCTGAAATTCGGTTCGCCGAGGCAAGACGTGGAACTGCGCGGTTGGGTTAAGACAAGGCGCGATTCCAAAAATTTATCTTTTTTAGAAGTAAACGACGGCTCCTGCCGGTCCAGCGTGCAGGTGGTGGTGGACTCCCTCTCTCCGGCCCGCGCTGTTCTCCAGGATGCCACTCCGGGAGCTTCTCTGCGCGTAAACGGAGATTTTGTCCGGTCGCCGAACGGCAAGGAGCAGGATTTTGAGCTGAAGGCCGACAGGATGGAGTTGTACGGCCGATGCGATCCCGAGACCTACCCCATCCAGAAGAAAAAGACATCAGACGAGTTTCTGAGAACCGTGGCGCACCTGCGTCCCCGCACCAATAAATATGCGGCCATGCTCAGAATACGCTCAGAGCTTTCGCACGCCATACACACTTTTTTCCGCAACAACGGATTTTTCTACGTCCATACTCCGATAATCACCGCTTCCGATTGCGAAGGGGCGGGACAGATGTTCCAGGTATCCGCGCTGGACATGGAGACCCCCCCCCGTACTGCGGACGGCAAAGTGGATTTTTTCAGGGATTTTTTCGGAAAAAAGACATTTCTCACCGTCTCCGGCCAGTTGGAAGGAGAGGCATTAGCCGCCGCCCTGGGCAGAATTTACACCTTCGGACCCACTTTCAGGGCCGAAAACTCAAATACCTACCGGCATTGCGCCGAATTCTGGATGATAGAGCCTGAAGCGGCTTTTTTCACTCTGGAGGATGACATGGCTCTTGCCGAAAACTTTCTCAAGAGCATAGTCAGCCACACGGTTGAGAACTGTCCGGAGGACATCGGACTGTTCTCCAAATTTGTCGACACCTCACTGATGAAAACGCTGGCCAACATAACGGATAACACTTTTGAAAGGCTGACTTATGCCGATGCCGTTGAAATTCTGCAAAAGCACAATGATAAGTTTGAAACGAAAATTTCCTATGGGCAGGACCTTGGCTCCGAGCATGAGCGCTTCATGGTGGAACAGGTTTTTAAGAAGCCCGTCATTCTTCATGATAAGCCCAAAAGCTTAGGCGCATTCTATATGAAGCTCGGCGACGACGGCAAAACAGTCCGGGGAATGGATGTGCTGGTGCCGAGGATAGGCGAAATAATCGGCGGCAGCGAAAGGGAAAACCGGCTGGATGTCATCAGGCAGAAGATGGCTGATTTTAAAATAAGAGAGGAAGACTACTGGTGGTACATTGACCTGCGCCGTTTCGGGACGGTTCCCCATTCCGGTTTTGGGCTGGGTTTTGAAAGGGTCATGATGCTGCTGACCGGCATCGGCAATATCCGCGACGTCACAGCCTTTCCAAGGGTTCCTAATTACGCTGAATTCTGAAGTAGTGCGACACAAGCAAAGCAAGAAACATAAGCAACGACAAGCAATGGCAAAATGCCGTAACAGTCAAATCCGATACAGTTCCCTGCTGTTAATTCAGTAGTTGCCGTTTCTTGCATTGCTTATTTTGCTTGTCTTTCTTGTGTTGATTGTTTTGCTTTCCGGCACAATTGTCCAGCCCTGAAAGAACTCCTCACCAGCGGCGCCGCAGCCACTGCCTTAAATCCCATACCCAAAGCTTTGCTTTCCCACATCGTGAATTCTTCTCTTTCCAGATAGCGCTGGACAGAGATGTGGTTTTTTGAAGGCGCCAGGTATTGACCCAGTGTGAGCAGGTCGCATTCTGTTTCCCTCATATCCTCCAGTACTGACTCCACTTCTTTTTCGCTTTCCCCCAATCCCAGCATAAGTCCGGATTTTATTAAAGTCTCAGGACTGATTTCCTTTGCTTCCTTAAGGAGTTTGAGCGAGCGGCGATAACCGGCCCCGCGCCTTACATCTTCATACAGACGGGGCACAGTTTCCAGGTTGTGAGCCAGGACATCGGGGTCTGCGTTTAAAACGGTTTCAAGCGCCTTGCGGTTGCCTGCGAAATCCGGAATCAGCGGCTCGGTCCCGGCAAGCGGCAAAGCTCTTTGCAATGCAAGCGTGACGGAGGCGAAATGGGCGGCTCCGCCGTCAGGCAGGTCGTCTCTCGCAGGAGAAGTGAAAACAATGTGATTCAGACGCCAGCGGCGCGCAATCTCAGATAACCTTTCCGGTTCGTCCGGATTGGGAGGAAAAGGGGAGCCTTGTTTGACCGCACAGAATCTGCACCCGCGGGTGCAGATTTCGCCAAGGATGAGGAAAGTGGCTTCCCGCTCCGAGAAGCAGGTGCCCCTGTTGGGGCATAGCGCATTTTCACAGACAGTGCTCAGGCTGTCGGAAGATAAGTCAGTGCCGGTGCGTCGCGCACCGGAAGTTCTTAATGCGGCCTTGGCGGTGCGCAGTTCGGCTTTAAGCCACTCAGGAACGGTAAGGACAGGCATATAAGATAAGAGTTAGGG
>JBDRGJ010000253.1:0-4912 GCA_043817835.1 bacterium | reverse complement strand
GGCAGGGTGGGGTCCTGCAAGCACTGTGGGCGTGCCTATCACTATCGTGGCGGCGTCCACCAGAGACATCGCAAGTTTGCCTATGTCGGAATATGGAAGATTGAACCGCCGGACAGGCACCCCATTTTCTCCAAGAGCCGTGACCAGGCGTTCCACCATGGCGGCTGTGCTGCCGTGCATGGAGACATAAGCCACCACGGCGAGGTTTTTCGGCTCGCTCAGAACCCAGTCTTTATAGGCGTCCAGGATGAATTGCGGCCTTTTGTGGACCGGACCATGACTGGGGGCTATTATTTTTATCGGGAATTTTCCGACTTTTTCCAGGTTGCTTTTTATCGGCGTCCTGAAAGGCATCATGATTTCCGCGAAATAGCGTTTTGCAGATTCGTACACCATGCCTTCGTCTGAGGCATAGAGGTCTGATGTCGCCAGATGGGAACCGAAGAAATCGCAGGAGAAGAGTATCCCATCCTCTTTGAGCCAGGTGCACATGGTCTCGGGCCAGTGCACCCATGGCGTATGCAGGAACTGCAGTGTCTTTCCGCCTAGTTCCAATATCTCTCCGTCCGCAACAGCGACCAATTTTTCCGGAGATATATGCAGGTGGTCTGCAAGCATGTCTTTGCATTTAGGGGTGCAAATCACCTTAGCATTTGGAAATCTGGCCAGAACATGCGGAATGGAGCCGGAATGGTCCTGCTCGGCATGGTTTGCCACCACATAGTCTATGGAGGGGAATCTGTCAAGGCGTTCCATCAGAAGAGTGGTCATGGCGGGATCAACCGAGTCCAGCAGGGCCGTTTTCCTGTCGCCCCTTACAAGATAGGCATTGTAAGTGGTGCCGTCCGGAAGAGGGATGAGGGCGTCAAAGAGCCGTCTGTCCCAGTCTATGGCGCCAAGCCACCACACGTTTTCAGTTATTTTTCTTTCTTTCATGTTTTCCTCCTGCTTTTTTCCCTTTTTTGCAAAGCACTCAACAGCGAGCGGGCGAAGGACCCCAGTGACGGGTCGCGCGCGCCCATGACCAGGACCAGGTCTCCGGACCGGGCCTCTCTCGCCACTTCAGCAGGAATATTTTCCCGGCACGACATGTGAAATGCCTTTTTTCCGGTTTCTGCCAGCGGCTTTATAATGTCAGCGGAGGAAATATCTTTCGAGGTCGTGCCTCCGGCGTAATATATGTCCGGCATCCAGAGCATGTCTTTCTGCGACAGTCCTTCCATAAAGGCGGCGATAAATTCTTTTTTTAACAGGCGCGTGGGAGCAAATCCGTGCGGCTGGTAAATCGTCAGCACCCGTCCTCCCTTCAGGTGCGCGGCGGACAGAGACGCGGAAATTTTTGCGGGATTGTGCGCGTAATCATCCACCACTTCCACGCCGCCGGCCGAGCCCAGCACCTGAAACCTTCTGGCCACGCCGCTGAAAGAGGACAGTGCATCGGCACAGTCCCTGAGGGAAATCCCTTCACCAAGGCAGGCGGCCGCAGAGGCGACTGCGTTTTCCACGTTATGCCTGCCTGGAACGGGAATGCTGAATTTAACGCGCCGCAGGAAGAATTCCGAACCGGATGGGCCGAGTCTGATATCTTCGGCATGCAGTTCCCCTGAGCGCAGGCCGAAAGTTCTGGTTTCTCCCGGGAAACCCGAAAGAAGGGGGTCGTCCGCGTTTATGTACAGAGTTTTTACGCCGGAAGCAAACTTAAGAAAGATTTCTTTTATGACGGGAATTTCTTTATGGTCTTTGGTCAGGTTCAGAATCATGCCGACGGCAGGATTGTAGTTGAGCAGTGAGCCGTCGCTTTCGTCGGCTTCTATTACCAGCAGATCCGACTTTCCTCTGAAGGCATTGCCAAAAAAACCTTTTTGCTCAAGTGAGATCAGATTGCCGCCGGTTATCACGGAGGGGAAGTTTCCGGCTTTTTCCAGTATCTCAAAAATCATGGCGACAACGGTGGATTTGCCGCTTGTGCCTGCCACCGCAATGGTCCGGAATTTTTTTACGTATTCAGCCAGAAACTCCGACCTGTGAATTACCGGCACGCTGAATTTTCGGGCAGCCGCGACTTCCGGATTGTCGTCCTCTATGGCCGTTGAAAGCACCGCCATATCCGTTTCGCGGCTTATGCCGCTTCCATCCTGCGGAAAAATCCTTATGCCGAGCTTTTCCAGGCTCTGCCTGAGGGATAGATTGCCGCCGGAATCAAATGTCCTGTCCGAGCCGGTGGCGCGGCCGCCTGCCATTGCGTGTATCTGGGCCAGGGCACTCATGCCCGAGCCGCCTATGCCGGTGAAATGTATTGTTTTTTTAATCGAATCCATAAGTTAAGCAACACAGGCAAAGCAAGAAACGCAAGCGCCGACAGCAACGGCAAGAGAGACTGTGAATGGTGATTATGGACAAGAAATTACTTGTCACCGTATCAACATATCAGCACATAAACGCAGTTCCGCTTTCCGGTTCATTGCGCGCTGACGGTCCGGCCTTTGGACCATTCCCGCAGTTCCGCTATCTTTTCGGCCATCGTGCGGGAGAGGGGGTTGGTGGCATGTATTTCCGCGGTCAGCAGTTCGGTGGAAAGTTTTTTCTTTGAGGAGAAAGCCGTGTAGAGGCCGGCCACCACAGCCTGCTCTATCTCTGCTCCGTTAAAGCCGTCGCTGATGCGCACCAGCGCAGGCAGGTCGAAATTCCCGGGTTCCCGCCCCCGTTTTTTCAAGTGTATCACGAATATAGCCTTCCTGGCCTCCGGCGTCGGAAGGTCAACGAAGAATATCTCGTCGAAGCGGCCTTTCCTTATGAATTCCGGGGGCAGGCGTGATATGTCGTTTGCAGTGGCCACCACGAATACTTCCGCCTTGCGGTCCTGGAGCCATGAAAGAAATGTCCCGAAGATGCGAAGAGACACGCCGTCATCGGAGCCTGAGGCGGAAGATGCAAAGGCTTTTTCTATCTCGTCAATCCAGAGCACCACGGGGGCCATCTGCTCGGCTGTTTTTATCGCCCTTCTGAAATTTCTTTCGCTTTCTCCTATATACTTGTTATAGAGATTCGACGGGTCCAGCTTGAGCAGGGGAAAGCCCCATTCCATTGCGACCGCTTTGGCGCAGAGACTTTTGCCGCAGCCCTGCACGCCCGTCAAAAGTATGCCGCGCGGGAAGGACAGACCGAAGTCCCTGGCCCCGTCCGGGTTCATGGACATTTCCTTTCTTTTTGCGAGCCAGGCTTTAAGGCCTGCAAGGTCGGCTATGTCCGCCATGCTGTTTTCCGCCGGGTAGTACTCGAGCAGGCCTTCTTTTTCCACCAGCTCTTTTTTTGCCAGGGAAACGCTGCGGACGTCGTCCGGAGTAAGCTGGCTGTCCTCGACCATGACCCGGGTAAGGATTTTCTCGGCCTCCATCATCGTCAGTCCCTTTATATTTGTGAGAAGGCGGTTCGTGTCGGCATCCGAGATGGCCACCCGCAGGTCTATTTTCCTGGAAAGATCGCGTATTATGCGCGAAAGAAGGGCCCTGTATTCCGCCATGCCCGGCCTGGGGAGGCGGTATACCGCGCTCATCGGACGAAGGTTCTCCGGCAGTTCAGCGGGAGTGCCGGTCAGCAGTATGGCGCCGCGTTTGGAAGAAAATCCGGAGGAGGCGTCCATGAGCTTTGCGCCCGTTATTTTGTCGCTCATGTAATCCCACAGGCCGTGAAAGACGTAAAGTGCGGGAAGGTCCGAGTTCTCGATATGCTCAAGAGCGCCGGATGCGGATGTTGAGCCGTAGACGGCTGTTTTCTCTCCGCTGCGGCGCAGGCCTTTGGTGCGGGTCCAGAAAAAAACCGGCAGGGTCAGGCTGTCGGCCAGATGAGCCAGAAGCGTTTCAGCCCGCTCCTCTTCGATGGTATCTAAGAGTATCAGGCCGTAGCGGGAACGTATGAGAAGTTCCAGGTCTTTGAGCGTGTTCTCACTCTGCATTTGCGAAGAAATCATCCGGTTTTACTCCGGTCAGAGCACTAGCGGCGTCGATGCGCCTTATCAGGTATTAAACACTTTTAGCCGGGAGCCGGTAAAGTGCCGAGGAGCGGGCGAGAAGAAAGCTAAACTATGTTGATATGATGATAGGATGATACGTTGATAAGTAATTCCCTGTCCATATAAATTTATCACCATATCACCGTATCTTTGCGGGGAGGGGCGACGCGGGGGTATGCAAGAATCCTTTTCCAGATTTTTATGTCGGATTCCAGGCGCATGGCTTTTTCAGCAAAAAAATCCTTCCCATCCGCGGCCATTTTCCTGACTTTCGTCATGCACAGATATCCGTCGGAAAAGCGGAAGGTTTTGATCCTGGCGATGTAATCGGTGCGAAGGCAGTTCAGCACGGTGATATCTGTTTCCAGATATCGGAGCCGCTCAAGCGATGAGAGAGAGCCTGTTCCCATTTCCGCCTCGGCCCTGCGGATATATCTGAGCAGTGCGGTGCCGTCTCCCCGCGAGAAAGCGTCGTTTATTTCAGCCATGCGATTTTTCAGAAATTGCTGTTCCTCCGCGCGGCGGCTCGTGTCGGGATGATATGCTCTGGCCAGTTTCCTGTAAAGGCTTTTGAGAGTGCCCGCATCATGAGCCGGTTCGCCTGCGCAGATGTCCGCGCCTGATTTTTTAAGGACATGTTTGCGCTGCGGTTTGCCCAAAAAAGTGTCTTTGAGCAGTGCGAGACGTTCCTCCAGGCAGCCGAGGCGGGGCAGATATTCTTCGTCGTAAAATTTTATGACCGAAACCCGCATTGAAGCGTATTCTGCGACTGTGTCCATCAGGTCTTTCTCCAGGGCAACCGCCCTGTTTCTGACTCCGGTTATTCGGGCCAGCAGCTCCGGTTCTTTCGATATAAGGGCTTTACACATAGAGCAATTATACTCGCGGTTTGTTACAATTTCA
>JBDRGJ010000252.1:0-2182 GCA_043817835.1 bacterium | reverse complement strand
GGGGCCGAACCGGCCTTTTTCCCCGCCTTCCGGGAAAGCTCCCTCGTCCCACTCCAGGCCCAGCCACTGCATGCTCTCAAAAATAGCCTTGGCCGACTCGCCGGTGGAACGCAGTTCGTCGGTATCCTCGATCCTCAGCAGGAAAATGCCTCCAGCCTTTCTGGCGAAAAGACGGTTGAAGAGAGCCGTCCTGGCACCCCCTATGTGCAGGTGACCGGTGGGGGAAGGCGCGAATCTCACTCTTACGCTCATTGTATTCTCCGCTCAGTTGCTCAAATTGACCGAATTTAAAAAGTAACAGGTGCCGGGATACTGATAACGTGGAATGGGGACTTGTTTTTTTATTCTCGCTACTGGTTACTCGGTACTCGTCACTCTGAATTGACAGGAAAAACGGTCAATTTTATCCGGCGCACTCGGAAAGCAGTTCCTCGGCATGTTTTACGCTCAGGCCCGAGGATTCCTTCTTTCCGCCCAGCATTCTGGCCAGTTCCCCCACCCTTTTTTCTCCCTCCAGCCGTTCAACGCTTACAGCCGTGGTGCCTTTTGCCGAAGACTTGACGACATGAAAATGGATATTTCCGAAGGCAGCCACCTGCGGAAGGTGCGTCACGCAAAGCACCTGCCGCTGCCGCGCGAGACGGGCCAGCTTTTCACCCACCAGCCGCCCCACCACCGCACCCACTCCGGCATCGACTTCGTCGAAGACCAGCACCGGCACCGCATCCTCTGCGGCCAGAACGCTCTTGAGCCCCAGCATGACCCTGGACATTTCCCCTCCTGACGCGATGGAGCGAAGCGGCTTCAGCGGCTGGCCCGGATTGGGGGAAAAGACGAATTCCACGGCGTCGCAGCCCGAGGGCGTGAAACGCCCCTCTTCCGTTTCAACAGCCACGGAAAATCTGGCGTCGCGAAGGCCCAGCGGCTTTATTTCCTTCAGAACCCGGTCAGCCAGCTTTTTGCCGCCCTCCAGCCTTTTGCCGTGAAGCCTGCCGCAGAGGGACAACAGCTTCTTTTCCAGAACCGACAGGGACGCCCTGATATCCTGCTCCTTTTCCCCCGAATTTTCAAGGTCGGAAATTTTAGCGTCCATGTTTTCCGCGAAAGCGAGGATGTCCTTTATTTCCGGGCCGTACTTTTTTTTAAGCCGGGCGATTCTGTCCAGCCTGGAAAGGCAGGCGTCGATATCGGCCGGGTCGCAGCTCAGGGATTCCTTGTATTTTAAAAGTCCGGAGGAAGCCTCTTCCAGGGCCATTGCGGCCTGTAGCAGCATGCCGGCCGTATTCTCAAGAGAAGGGTCCAGCAAGGCAAGCTCTTCCACGAGACGCCCGGCTTTCCCCGAGCTTTCCAGCGCGGAACTCTCGCCGCCGTAAAGAAGTTCATACGCCCGCTCGCAGAGGCCTCGCAGTTTTTCGGCGTTTTTTATGCGCGGCAGGACGGCCTCCAGTTCCGAATCCTCTCCGGTCTTCAGGCCGGCGTCATTTATCTCCCCGGACTGGAACCGGTAAAGGTCCAGCAGACGTTCCTTTTCTTCCGCGGAAAGCCTCACCGAATCCAGCTTTGAAGCCACAGCCTGCCTCTCCCTGAACAGTTCACCGGCTTCCGCTGCAAGCTTTTCCAGTCCGGCATAGCGGTCCAGAAGTTCAAGATGCACTGAAGGCCTGACCAGGCTCTGGTGCTCATGCTGTCCGTGGAAGTCCAGCATGAATTCTCCCATAAGGGCTAAGACCGAAATCTGGACGTGGCTGGAATCCACAAAGGCCCTGCCCCTCCCCCTGGCATCCAGTTCCCTTTTTAAAACGAAATCCTGACCGTCCATACCGTGTTCTTTGCGCAATCCGGCAGGCAGTGCCTTTGATGAAAAAACGGCTCTTACTTCCATGCGCGAAGCTCCGGGTCTCACAAGGTCGACGCCGGCCCTGTCTCCCAGAACAAAGCCCAGCGCCTCTATCAGTATGGATTTGCCGGCCCCTGTTTCGCCCGTGAAAACGTTGAGACCGGGCCCCGTCTCAAAACACAGGTCTTCTATCACCGCAAAATTTCTTATATGAAGGCTTTTAAGCATAGGAAAAACTGTTTACGGGTTTATGAATTTACGGTTTGCCGTTTTCCCCTTCGACTCTGCCCGGGACAGACAGTTTACACGAATGACCAGTTTGTCATTGATATCTTTTCCAGTTCT
>JBDRGJ010000251.1:0-6497 GCA_043817835.1 bacterium | reverse complement strand
CGATCTCGCCCTTGCCGTCCAGTTTCAAATAGGCCGGCACGTCAAATTCGGGGGCAGGAGTCCCGTAATCCGCCGCGTACTGTCTGTACGCTTCGGCCGCTGCGTTATAGCAGATTCGCGCATCGTCTCTCCTTCCGTCCTGCTCGAAAAGCATGCCGCTGAGATACTCGGCAAAAGCGCTGTCTTTGAAACCGCTCTTTCCCCGCATAAACCCGCTGAAACGTCCGAGATATGCGGTAACCTTGCGCACCTCCACCAGTGCTTCGTCGGATTCGCCGAGGAGCATATAATTGAGCGCTCGGAAGGTATTCATCCAGGCGCGCTCAAAAACCTCTCCGGCATACTCGGTAGTGTTGTCGTTCAGGAGGAATGTGCCGGCCGCCCTGCTGACGCTCTTGGTGAACAGCTCTTCCATCCGCGTTTCGGCGCGGTCGAAGTTCTTATCGCTGTCGCGGTACCGGCCGGCGTCGTGAAGCACCATGCCGGCGTTAAGGTAGTACAGTACGGCGTTTTTCCTGCCGTACTCGCTCTGCTTGAACTTTTCCATCTCGCCCAGAGCGCCATCGTAATCAGACGCCGCTATCATGGCGTTGATTCCGGAACGGTACGAACGCGACGGCCCGGCGCATGAGGCCAACAGGCACGCCGCAGCGGCTAAAAGCGCTCTGAGCGGATAATAACCGGTCAGAGCACTGGTGATGTCGGGCGTAATCAGATAGTCACCACTTCGAACCGGACCGCTTGATGAACTTCTTGATTTTCTTCTGTCCGTTCCAGGATATCCGGTTTGTCTTCATATTGAGCAGCTTCAGGTTCACCTGGTAAAGAATGACGGCTTCCTTTCCCTCCCTGTCTTCTATGGTGTTTATGCTTCCGCTCAGCATGAAGTCCGCGCCCGTTTCCTGCCCGTGGGCTTTTTTGGTCTCATCCGAGGCATTGATGTCCTGGTCCAGCCGTTCGTCCCGGACTTCACCGCGCTCATTTTTGCCGGCGACAAAGTTTATTTTGCCGGAATTGATGAGCGAGCGCTGCAGGTCTTCCACAAACGTATCGGTGTTGATATGTTCGCTGCTCTGGTTCCTGACAGTGCCGACAATCACCGTGGGATTTTTACCCTGTTCAGCCGCGGCTGTGCCGTGCCACGGACGGGACAGGCAGTCGCCTATCATTTCTTCCGCGGTAAGGCGGGAATCGGTGTCGTTCCATTTCCCGCTGATGTCCCTGACTTCGCCTACATCTATCCGCTGCACCCTGGTGCCGCCGCAGCCCCATAAAAGAGACAGCACAAAAAACGCGGCAAGCGCGCAATAATTTTGTTTCATGTTTATTATAACCTCCCCGTAACAACTCAGGTTGTTTAGACTACAGGCTTGTAAGCTGGTAAGCAGGTATGCTTTTCAGCGCCTACAAGCTTACTCGCCTACTAGCCAAATAGACTAACTGCCTATCCGCCAGAGGCGGACCCGCCGTGCTGTTTGGCGGGCAGCCTATCCGCCTGAGCAGTTACATCTCCACGCCTTATTTTTTAGCTTCCTCGGCGGACAGATCTTCAAACGCTTTATCGGCGTTGGCCCTTACGTAATCGCGCACTTTGGCGTCAAGTTCCTTGGCGCTTTCAAGCGATGCCTTTACTCCGACCAGGTCCAGTTTTGCCAGCGCGAACATCGAGCCGTCAGCCGGATCCTTCCAGTGATCCACGATGGTCACTCCGGAAAGCGTCGTCTGCGAAAAGCTCTTGAGCGCAACCGTCACATTCTGCTCCTCGCTGGAGCTTTGCATATCGCCGGCCGTGGTGGAAGCCATATAATCTTTGGTCAGCTTGGCGATATAGGTGCTGAAGACCTCCGCGATTTTGGCGCGCGCCCGGCTGTCGGCAGTATCCACAGCCAGAGCCCTGTTCTGTATGCCGGAAACTATGCCCACGCCGTAGAAATTTCCGTCTTTAAACGCGCCGGAACCCTGGTTGACCCAGGCGGGCGCCTGCGCTGCAATCGGAGAAGTGACAGCCGCGGACTGGACGTTTTTCTTTCCGCCACAGCCGACACCGGCCGTTAAAGCCGCGGCCGCGCAAAACAACCCCACTGATTTCACGGAATTGACCATATTATTAGCCTCTCTTTTCAGGGATTTGCTTATTTTGTCTTTTGACCGGCATGCAAAGAACATGCCTGCTTAAACTTTAGCAATTTCTGACTGAAAATGTCGAATCCAATTTTCGGCAGTTGTTTTTCAAGACCCGCAAATCATAAAATTGTTGCTCATGTACCGGGATTTTGAAATTTTAGCCGTGAAGGATGACATAGACCTGCGCGATACGGCGCGAATCCGCAGACTGCACCGGCATAATTATCTCGGTCTTATGATAGCAGGAGGCGCAATGGCCGGTTCCGGAATCGTTTTTTTACTGCTCTCATCATGGCTCGGCCTGGCTATAAAAGCAGGCCGAAGCCCTTTGCAGGATATGCCCGGCACTGTTCTGGCTGTCTGCTTTTTTATAACTGTTGTCGATTTGGGCATGGCTGCCGCCTTTTTACGGGAGACATGGAAAAGCCCGCTGGCCGGATATCTCCGCGAGCCCATGGCTTTTGACTTTATGAAAGCAAGGCTCACCCGCGCCGATTTTCTGCCCGCCGGAAGAAAATCTGACGGCAAAATGCGCATCAGCGGCGAGTTCGGGGAGAAAACAATCTTTATGGAAGAATTCCGGGCTGATATCTGGTCTTCGGCAGTCGCGGAGCAAGGGGAAAACGAGAACCTGAAGCCCGGTGACGACAGATATCATTATAAAGGAAAGCGCTTAAGACTGCCGCTTAAAGCATGGGTCATTTACCGCAGGGACAACCCCGCAAAAGCCGCCCTTGTCGGGCTTCCCGCCGCTTTGGTGGAACGTCTTCGCTCACCGCATTCCCGTTCCGTTTAGCAGATTTTGTCTGAAACCGTTACCATCGAGTGGTTTGCCTTTAAGTGCGTGTTCCACGTAATGCATGATGATGTCCGCCGATGTCTTCAGACCCATGAACAGAAGAAGCGAACCGGTCGAATGCCAGTTGCCGGACGCGCCCGCTATTATGGTGAAATGCATGGGCAGTATGCGCGCATAGGGAAACATCATAAGCGTGCCCAGATTGAGCTTGCGGCGCATATCGTTCTCTACATTGTAGCGGAAGGAAAACCGATGGTTGTAAAAAAAAGCCATGGAGCATATTACAACCCCTGCCATGTCAAGAAAGGAAAGCCTTTGTTCGGAAATCAGGAAAAACAAATAGCAGAGGTGAAAAAAACCGTAATGCGCGGCAAAAAAATTGGCGGTTGAACGCTTGCCCTGCTCGGTTTCCGGAACCGGGCTGTCGTTCATGGTCATGCCGGCTGTTGTGAAGTTGCGCAGAAGACGCATTCGGCGGAAATTATAACAACCGATGGTTACGCTCTGCGCCCAGTATATCCACATGAGCTGGCCCAGGTCCCAGCCTGCCATAAGAGCCGCAAGCGCGGCAAAAGCATTGGATGCCAGAAGATATCTTGCGGACCGGTCGGATGATATGTTGTCAACGGAAGGCATTCTATGGAGCCCCACGGGCATGCCCGTGGTTCCTAACAATACCCGCCACTACGACATCGGCGGGTTATCCGCAGCCCGATGCGGGGCGGAATCCGCCAAATCATAATGCATTCATCCACGTGCATGCACCTGCCTGTCGTCAGGCAGGCGTGGTTTTCCCTGCCCGACAGTCGGCAGGCGGGTGCGTAGGCGGATAAAAACATCAAAAGGCGCCGGGCACCTTTGCCACGGTGAGAAATATCCACGAAAACCGGGTTAAGTCTCGAACGGAAATTTGTACTGCTTAAGCCCCAGTTCATCGCGCATGACAAGCATTTCTTTCTGGAGTTCCTTATTGACGGGAACTCCTTTGTCCTTCCTATATAACCAGGCCAGGTGCTCCTTTTCACCTGCGGTGTAAATCCTTTCCTGCCCAGGAGCTTTTTTTGAGTTCCTCAACTGGCGCAGTATCTCACCGGTCGTTTTTCTGAATTCTTCAAGGGGACAGAAAGCAGATATGTCCACCGCCATGAAGAAGTGACCCAGATTATACGGAACCTTTTTTCCGTCCCGGTAGCCGCATAAAGCCTTAAGGAAACTTCCCTGTTGAAGAGCGGCTGAAAGTATTTCCACCACCGTGCTGTAGCCATAGCCCTTGTATCCCCCCCCGTCCTCGCCCATGCCGCCAAGCGGCGTGAGGGCGGCGGTTCCTTTCACAAGGTCCTTGAGTATCTGCCCCGTGTCCGTCCGGGTGTTGCCGCGTTCGTCTATGACCCATCCCGGCGGCAGTTCTTTGTGCGCCCTGGCGTAGACCTCAATCCTGCCCCTCTGGGTCAGGGACGTGGCGCAGTCCAGGACAAACGGAAAATCTTCGTCGGTCGGCATGCCGAAGGTGAAAGCATTGGTGCCCAGCATATTCTCCACGCCGAAAGTCGGGGCCACTGAAGGCCTTGCATTCGTGCCTGTCATGCCTATCATGCCGGCTTCAGCCGCCATCAGGGCATAATAGCCTGCTATGCCGTAGTGGGTGGAATTCCTGACGGCCACCATGGCTGTGCCGTATTTCTTCGCCTTGTCCAGGCACATCTGCATGGCCCTTTTGGAAATGGCATGGCCCATGCCGTCATGGCCGTCTACCACGGCTGTTGTCGGCCCTTCCCTGACTATCTCGAAATTTGTGACGGGATGCTGTATCCCTTCCTTTATCCTGTCGTAATAGATGGTTTTAAGACGGCCCACTCCATGGGAGTCGATGCCGCTCTTGTCCGAGGCAATAAGAACGTCGGCGCAGATTTTCGCATCATCCTCCGGAACGCCTGCTCCTTTAAAAACATCCCTCATAAAACTTTCCATCACGTCGAACGGAATCCAGACGCAGTCTTTGTAATCGTCCATTGTTTAAAACCTCCTTAAAAGGCGGTGATATGCTGATAAGATGATACGGGTAAAAAATACAAAACTCGGAATTCTTGTTTCATTTTAACATATCTGCCGTATATGGCCGGGTTTTACTCTCGACCGAAGCGGTGAAAATTGCTAAAAATATCTGTGAATTGGGAGGAACCATGGCGCCACGAGATTCCATAGTTTCATTTCTCGACAGTTTTTTGAAAGCAAAGGAAATCCGCGACCATTCACAGAATGGCCTTCAGACGGAAGGCTCGGCTGAAGTTGCGAGAATAGCGCTGGGCGTCTCGGCTTCTTTAGAGTTCCTGAAAAACGCTGCGCTTCTGAAAGCTGAAATGGCGCTGGTCCATCACGGTCTGCTCTGGGGCAGGTCACAGGTCTACAGGGGGCCTTACAAAAGCAAGATAAAGCTCCTCATGGACTCGGATATGTCCCTTCTGGCCTATCATCTGCCCCTGGACCTGCACCCCGCGGTCGGCAACAACGCGCAGATACTCGGTTGCTTGGGGGCAAAAAGCCTGCAGCCTTTCGCCGAATACGACGGACAAACCATAGGTTTCAGGGGATCGCTTCCATGTACTGTTTCCCTGCGAAAAGTTTCTTCCATCCTCAGAAAAAAACTGGGTTCATCCTGCATCTCTTTTCCTTTCGGCCCTTCAAAAATACGCACAATCGGCGTGGTCAGCGGAGGCGCGGCGGATCTTCTGCCGCAGGCGGTGGATGCGGGTCTGGATCTTTACATAACCGGGGACGTGAAGGAATCCACGCAGGAAGCCTGCAGAGAAGCGGGGATAAATTTCATATCAGCCGGGCACTATAACTCCGAAAAAGCCGGGGTCAAAGCTCTTGCGCCGCTGCTTGAGCGCAAATTTAAGGTGCGGACTTTTTTTATAGACATTCCGAATCCGGTTTGACATAAAAAATATCCGGTGTTAAACTATACCTATGGCGCGAAAAGAACTCGGAGCAATCTGGCCCGGCTGGCTGTTCGTAATCATGCTCTTGTTCATTGCCGCATGGCCGATAGTAAAGTGGATGCGCAGCATCAGTTCCGACACGCTGAACATCAATACGGATGTTTCTGACGGTGCCCCGGAAATAAAACGCGCCACGGCCCCAATCCGGGCGGTCCCCCCCAGGTTCGCCGACAATATTTACACCCTCGGCTATAGAACCCAAAAAAGCAGCCACACCGGAGAGTCCATGCAAAAAGCCGGAATGCCGATCATCCATGATGACGTCCCCGGGGTAAAACCCTCCGCTCAACCGGCCGGAACCGGCGGGCACAGGACGGCTGAAAACACACCGGCTGCAAGCTCAATAAAAAAAGCCGGAATGCCGGATGCCGAGTCTGAAAAAATACGCAGGGCCTTTATGTCGCCCGGCCTGGATATGCGGACCGTGGGTTCATCCAAGGGCTACCTCACTTACGCGTTGGGATTGGCTATTAACAATCCGGCTGCGGTCAGGCAGCTCTTCGACAATCCCCTGGTCGTCAGCGGCTTCATGCATCGGCCGACGGTCAAAACGGTTCTCACCGACACCGGCGCAC
>JBDRGJ010000250.1:0-7199 GCA_043817835.1 bacterium | reverse complement strand
AGAGACCGTGCCGCGGAGCGGAGAAACACAAGCAAAACAAGCAACGCAAGAAACACAAATAAAAAGAAGAACAGACAACAGTAAGGAAAGTGAATAAAAAATGGCATTTAAAGATTTTATAAGACAGTCAGGATTTTTTTTCGGAGTTTCTTTTGCTTAAGGTGCTTGAATTGCTTGTGTAGCTTGCTTTGCTTATTAAATCGGAGGACTTTATGGAAGAAGATAAGAAAAAAAACGAAGACAAAATGAATCCTCTGCCCCCGTTCCTTCCGGTAAAGCCGCCGCCGCTTCCGGACATCCCCGGCAAACCTTCCATTCCTGCATTTCCGCCGGGACAGGCGGGACGAGTTCCGGGACTGCCTCCGCAATTGCCTCTTCCTCCGGCCGGACCGCAGAATATCCGCGGCCCCCAGCAGCCCCCTTCACAAGGCTCCGGGTACGGGCCGCTGACACTGCCGGCGCCGCCCGACGGCACCAGGGGCCGGGAGCGCGACAGAGTCGAGGCACGCGGCACGCAGGGCAGCGGCCCGCGGGGACAGGTTTCCGAAAATGATGCGGCAGCAAGGCTGGAGGAGGAAAAACGCCTTCTGGAGCAGAAGCTGGCCGAGGCCGAAAAAGTGATAGCGCAGGAAAAGGAAAAGGTCCTGGTGGCGAGCATCAAGAGCCATGAGGAAGCGGCCCTTTCCTCAAAAGTGGAGACTTCGCTCAAGGAGATACAGGAGCGGCTGCGCCGCGACAGGCGTGATCAGGAGATGGAGGAGGAAAGAGCAAAGCTTCAGGCAAGGCTGAAGGAGACCGAGGCCAGGCTGGCACAGGACAGGGAGACCTGGATGCAGACGCTCAAGACGCAGATACAGCAGAGGGAATCCCAGGATAAGGATATAGAAGTCCATTTCGCCTCCCGCCTGCAGGAGATGGAAAGAAGATGGCTGGACGAGAAAGCCCATTGGCAGAAGGCCATAACCGCCAAAGAGGACGAGATCCGTTCTCTGAAAGCCGGTGCCGAGCGCCTGCGGGAAACGGAAGACGAACTGAGGCAGACCGCTTTTGAAAAGGGAACGCTCGAAAAAGATGTTTCAAGGCTGAGGGACACCCTGGTGCAGACCGAGAAAGAAAAGGCCATGAGTGAGGCATATCTGCGCAGCATGCCGGAAAAGGAGAAGGAAATAGCAACGGCCAAAGCCGAACTGTCCATGGCCAGGATGCGCGAGGAGAAGCTTGTTTCCGATCTGGGGAGGCTTCAGAAGGACCTGGGGACCGCGGCCGAGCGTTACCTTGGCGAGAAAGAGGCCGCGCTCAATAAGATGCAGGCATCGTTCGGGCAGACGCTCCAGGAAAAGGAAAAGGCGCTGGCCGATGCGGCCGGCGGCAGAATAAAGGTCGTTTCGGAACTGTCCAGACTCAAAGGTTTCGTTTCAAGGATAGGCGCGGTGAACGCCGCCCTTGAAAAAGAGCGCAACCAGCTGCGAATGGAGAAGTTTCAGGCTGCCCAAGCTCTCGCCGCCCATATCGAGGAGATAAAAAAGCTCAGGGAGGAATCTTCAGCTGCGGATGAAAGGCATGCCGCCGAGATGAAGGTCCTGCGGAAAAACCGGGAAGCCGAGGCTGAAAAAGCCATGAGGGATTACGGAGAGGATCTCAAAAGGCGGTATGATGAAGCCGTTGAGAACGAACGCAGGCAGATGCGCGGGAAGCATGAGATGGAGCTGCTTGAAACCAGGAAAAACGCTGCAGAAAGCCTGGAGAAGGAGTATCTCTCACGGATGGAACAGCTGAAGGCCCGTAAAACGGAAGCGGAGCTTATGGCCGAGAGGTTTATGGAAGAGAAAAAATCTGCCGAGGACAGGCTCCGGGCGATGGAAGCCGGGCAAAGAAGATTCGAGCATGAAAAAAACGCCCTGGAAACCGCGTTTAAACAGGCGGAGGCCGAAAAAAAACGGCTGCTGGAAGAAAGGACGTCTATTGAGGCGCAGTGCCTTAAAGCGGCGGCTGACAAGGATACAGCGGCGGCCGGCCTGAAGGAGCAGCTGGGCCGTGAGGCTTCTGCAAGATCTGCGTTGGAATCCGAAGCATCCGATTTCAGGCAGAAGGCGGAAGGTCTGGAAGCGGCTTTTGAAGAGATAAAACAACAGGCTGAAACCGAAAGGAAATCTTTCCGGACGCAGGAGGCTTCGCTGAAAGCGGAAATCGAACAGGAGAAAACAACCGCGGCAGCGCTGAAGGCAAAACTGGATTCCTACGAAAAGATGAGCCTTGCCGAGAAAATGAAATGGGCGGCTCTGGGAAGGAAAAAGGGTGAGAAGTAAAAGATCAGCCCCGGTGCTATGCGACAGAGTCGCCTGATACGGGGCGACCAGCGGTCGAAGTAAGAAGTCAGAAATCAGAAGCCGGAAGCAAGAGGCAAGAAGCCAGAAATAAGATGTCACAGACCAAATATGACAACGACCTGCAAAACATAAAATTTGCTGTATAAAAACTGGCAGAAATTCTAATTCTGATTTCTGACTTCTGACCTCTGATCTCTTGCTTCTGGCTTCCTGCTTCTGAATTCTGTATTCTTGATTAATGATAACGCTTCATAAACTTAACGGCGCCGAGTTCATCATCAATGCCGAGCTCATAGAGAGCATGGAGTCCACCCCGGACACCGTCATAAACCTGGTCACGGGCAACCGTTTCATAGTGAAGGACCCCCTGGGCGAGGTGGTCGAAAAGATCATCGTGTACCGGAAAAAGATAAATTCCGAAAAGAAAGTGGTCAATCCGATAGAGGGGTTTAAAAGGGAATAAAAACAGGTTCTAACGAGGTTCAAGGTTCAGCTGTTCACAGTTCGGGGTTCAAAGGTTGGCAAACCATGAACGCTGAACTTTGAACGGGGAACCTGATAACCCGAAACGAATGGCTTTTTTAGGGAGATAAAAGATGGACATAGCGACGATTGCCGGCATAATAGTTTTCTTCGGGTTCGTGGTGGTTTCGGTGCTTATGGGGGAAGGATGGGCCGGCTTCAAACCTTTCATGAGCGCCGAGGCGTTTCTCGTGGTAATGGGAGGGACCTTCTGCGCACTGCTGGTCAACTACCCGCTCAGCCAGGTCATAGGCGTCGGCAAGGTCCTAAGGAAGGTTTTGATGACCTCCGGGGCCGAAGACACCTCTGAGATAGTAAGCACTTTCGTTGCTCTGGCACAGAAGGCCAAAAGGGACGGATTCCTCTCCCTGGAGGCCGACATCAAAAACATAAAAAATGATTTTCTCAAACGCGGCGTCCAGCTGGTAATAGACGGCTCAGACCAGGAATTCATCCGGAACATGCTGGAAACCGAGATAGGCTTCATCAGGGAGAGACATAAGGTGGGCAGGGAAATATTCAACGCCCTGGGTACCTATGCTCCGGCTTTCGGCATCATCGGAACGGTGATGGGCATGATACTGATGATGAACTCCATAGAAGACGTGGCGCAGGTCCCCAGGAGAATGGCGCTGGCCCTTTCTGCCGCTTTCATAGGGCTAGGCGCCGGATATCTCCTGTTTCTTCCCATGGCGGGCAAGCTGCACAGGCGTTCCGAGGAAGAACTTCTTATCAAAGAAATAATCATCCGGGGCGTTCTTCTGCTTCAGAGTTCAGCGGCTCCGAGCGTTGTGGAGGCGAACCTCAAGGCTTACCTGGAGCCTTCCAAGAGGCTTATGGTCAAGGGCAAGGAAGCCGCAACATCCGCATAAGGGTATGGGGTATAGGGGAGAGGGTAGAGTGATAAATTCAACGGTCCAAAAAGAATAGACATACAGGCATGCCGCTTAAACCGAGAAATCTGATAGACGAAGACGACCCGAGGGTGTGCCAGATAGGCCATCCGGCCCCCCCCTGGCTGGTCAATTATGCGGACCTGATGACAGAGATGGTCTGTTTTTTTGTCATTCTGTACGCGCTTTCCGCCGCCCTCAATAAAAACGTCCAGAACGCCGCCCAGCAGATAAAGGAGATGATAGAGGACAAGCAGATGCAGGGCGAGGTGAAGATGGACAAGGACGGCCTCAAAATATCCCTTCAGGAGCACGGCCAGATGGCTTTTTTTAAAAGCGGAAAAGCGGACCTGACACCGGAGATGACAAGCCTTCTGGACAAGGTGGCTCCTGTCCTGAGCAAGCTTGCCGAAAAACATGAAATAATAGTGGAAGGGCATACCGACAATGTCCCCATAAGGACGGCTTTGTTCGCGTCCAACTGGGAACTCTCCACTGCCAGAGCCACCAGCGTGGTCCGCCACATGATAGACCGCAGTAAATTCCCGGCCAAACACATGGCCGCCATAGGTTACGGGGAATTCCGCCCGGTATCGCCCAACACCAGCGAAGGCAACCGGCAGAAAAACAGGAGAGTCGTTTTTTTCGTTAAAAGCAGTCCCATGAAGGATGAGGGCGTGATGATAAAGACAAGCGAAAGCCCGGAAAATCCCGCAGCAGGCGGGACACATGCCGGTCCCGGGCCCGAAGAAGCCGGGACCGGAACGGAAGAAGCGACAGTCGAAGAGGAAGCGTCGGGGGAAACCCAGGTTCTGTTCCCGGGGGAGCAGGGCGATGATTAAAAGATTCTCGCTTTTGGCTTTTTCTGCCGTTTTTTTATGCGGCTGCGCAGGCAGACGCATTGGCAGGATACAGGTCTTTGACCTGACCGACCAGCGCGTCACTGATCTCAGCGTGGCCAGAAAGGTCGTTGGCAACAGGGAATTCTTTCTTTTCTCCAAGGCCAAGACGATGTATTTCCTGGAAGGTTATATCCAGGGAACGATGACCGATTACGATGAAAATCCGATAGAGGGCGTGGTGGTGAGAGTCGTGGCGGAGAAAAAACGTCCTTCCGATGAAAATGCGGCGGACGAAGGCCTGGAGGAAACGTCCTTTCTTAAAACCGCCGGGGCCTCTGTCAATTCCTCATTCGACCCCGGAGTGAGCAATTCCAACGGACTGTTCAGGATACGCTTTTCCCTTCCTCTTATAAACAAACGCGTGGATGTGAGGGGGCGGTTTGTTTACAATCCCGGCTGGGAACAGCAGAGGGCAAACCTTGGCCGGGCTTACGAGCCTCAGACGAAGGAATCCTCCTTCCGTTTGTATTACGATGCGCGCAACGGACTGCTGGCTTTCGGGGAGGGTATAAGGAAGTCCATAGTACAGCCTGTTTCAACAGACATGAAAGTCAGGGGGGCGCGTCCGCTTCCCGGTTCGCCGGCGCCTGCCGCTGTCAGGCAGCCTGCCGAGACGCCCGCCAAAAAGACGGCTACCCCCTCCGACGAAGCTGAAAAAGATATTTTCAAAGGATTTGATTTCGGACAATAACCGGGAATAGTGATGAGGGGAGGAGGAGAGGAGGGGAAAAAGTCGGAAAGTAAAACGTGAAACGTAAGACTTTCGGAAATGAGAAATGGAGCATAAAATAATATTTATATCAGCATACAATGTTTGATGTCTTGCATCCGACTTTTCAAATCTGACTTCTGACATCTGGCCTCTGTCATCCTTCATAGTTCGATTCATGGGATTAAAAAAGAAAGTCGTAGTTGCAATGAGCGGCGGGGTGGATTCCTCTGTGGCCGCCGCTTTGCTTGTGCGACAGGGCTACGATGTGGCGGGAGTTACGCTGCGTCTTTTTCCGCCCCAAGAACAGGACGCATGGCAGAGCTTGCAAAACGCGTACCCTCGCAGGTCTCCGGGTGCGAGCGGTCTGCCTCTGGCGTGTCGCAAACCTCTGGTGCCTTGCGACCCCCCGGAGGGGGGCCCCATCCGCACGCCGGCACCCTATAATGGCCAGAGGCCTTTGTTCCGGGTGCGGTCGGAGACCGAGGCTGAAAGCACCGTTTTGATGAGCCAGAGGCTCCATGACGGTGCGGTCAGAGACCGTACCGCGGAGCAGCACTTGCAAAACGCGCCAGAGGCTGCAAGTACCGCGGAGCGGGCCGCTAACAGCGCCGGAGGCACGCGGCACGCAGTGCAGTGCTGCGGAGCGGAGTCAGCCGTTTACAGAGCCAGGAGGGTGTGCGACCGGCTCGGAATAAGGCATTACACAAAAAATGCCGCGGATATTTTCGAAAAAGACGTCATAGACAAATTCGTGGAGGGTTATCTGGCCGGAGAAACCCCCAATCCCTGCGTGGATTGCAACAGAAGCGTAAAATTTTCCTATCTTTTTTCCATAGCCATCAGCATGGAGGCTGATTTTCTGGCCACGGGTCATTATGCGAGAATAGAAAACGAAGGCAGTGAGTATTCCCTGCGCCGGGGGCTGGACCGGTCAAGGGACCAGAGCTATTTTCTTTATTGCCTGCAAAAGGAGAATCTGCGCCGGATACTCTTTCCGCTGGGAGGCCTGAAAAAAACTCAGGTCAGAAAAATAGCCGAAGAGCTGAAACTTCCCACGGCGGCGGAAAAAGAAAGCCGGGGCATATGTTTCGTGCCGGCCGGCGATTACGCTTCCTTCTTGCGTTTGCACGGCGCAGAAGGCCGGAAAAAGGGAGAAATACTCAGTCAGGAAGGCAGGATCCTGGGCAGACATGACGGAATTTTCAAGTTTACGGTAGGCCAGAGGAAAGGGCTCGGTTCATTGGGGCCTGAGCCGCACTACGTAATTTCCCTTGACCCTTCCTCCGGAAATGTAATGGCCGGGACGCGCTCCCAGGCTTTTTCCCGGGCCTGCGCGGTTTCCGGGCTCAACTGGCTTTGCGGGAGAAAACAGGCGGATGGGGCCCCCCTGCGGGGGACCGCCCTGGCCGCGTCCCGCGTCCGCGGGCAGGCCAGTCCCAGAAGCACTGCAATGGGGCCGGCAGAAGGAGAGCGGGTCGAGGTGCAGATACGTTATATGCAAAAACCGGTTGCGGCAAAGATTTCGCCGATTGCGGGTGGAAATGTTATTGTTGAATTTTCCAAGCCCCAGTTTGCCGTTGCTCCGGGACAGGCGGCTGTTTTTTACTCCGGAGACCGGCTTTTGGGCGGGGGAACTATTAAAGAAGGGTAGAGGGGAGAGGGGAGAGGGTAGAGCGAAAATGGCGAAAAAAATAAGAGTGGCGCTTTTTTTCGGGGGAAGGTCCGCCGAACACGAAGTGTCCATGCAATCGGCAGCCACGGTTTTTAAGGAACTGGATAAAAGAAAATTTGACGTGGTTCCTATCTATATCCGGCGGGACGGAAAATGGACACTTCAGAACAG
>JBDRGJ010000249.1:0-2167 GCA_043817835.1 bacterium | reverse complement strand
TGTGTATGGGACATCACATTTGATTTCAAGATTATCAACCCTGATTTCTCCGGCGTTGTCCCGCAGGGCTAAAAGTTCCTCGGTGGTTTTTATCGTTATTGTTTCCATCTATTCACCGCCTTTCATAGTTTCTTCCCGGCCAACTGCTTCTTGAGTTCGTCTATCTGCCGCTGTAATTCATTCCGCATTCTCACGAGCGCGGCGATAGTTACTAGAATTTTGTCCTCGCGGTTCATGGTTAGCTCCTAAAAAGCATTTTCATTATTTTTCGACTTGCCTTCCTGCTCGTCTTTCAGTTCTCCCCATCCGTCTTTGATAAGCCCGCGACCGGGATAAAATTCGCATGGGAACCTATCCGCGCTCCCGTGGCGGTTTTTGGCGACATCCATCGCGTAACATTCATTTGCTTCGGAATAATAGAAAAGCGAAACGGAGTCGGCGTCCTGCTCCAAGTTCCCGCTCTCCCGTAAGTCCTGCAATTTCGGAGTTTTTCTGTTTGCCGCGCCTCGGGAAAGCTGCGCGACGACAAGCCCCGCTGTTTTCGTGTCAACCAAACTCTCTTTCATGGCTACGCTGCACATCCCGAGTTCGGCATATCGGTTCACGTTTCGCAACCCCGGAACGCTCATAAGCTGGATGTAATCGAGCACCCAGAACTGCATCCCGTATTTCCGGGTTTCCTTTTGCATCATTGCCCGCAATTTCTGCGGCGTAAATTGCGTCCCGCTGTAAATATGAATCGGACTGGATTCGGTCAGGCGTAGCGCTTCATCTACCGGGCCATAAGTATCAGGCTCCAGGCCTTGCCGCGCTTTCTGATAATCGGCCTCGATGATGCTGCAAGCCAATCTCAATCGAACCTCCTGTGAACTCATCTCAAGGGAAATAAATCCGCACGGGGTTTTCTGTTCTATCCCGATTTTCCTCATGCAGTTCACGGCAATCCAGCTTTTCCCGACGCCGGGCCGGGCCGCAAGTATATTCATTCTCCCCGGCATGAAACCTCCGAGCGTATTTGTCCAGCGCAAAACCGGGGTATACAATCCCTGCGGGCCGGGTTTTTCGCGGGCGATTTCCAGTTGATATAACAGGTCTTTTATTTCACTTCTGGCTTCGCTCTCCATGTCCTCCGTGTCAGTGAATATCTCCCGGTATGAATTTTCAATCTGCGTCAAGGCCTCTTCAAGCTCCCCACCCTTTGCCGCCTCGTCCAACACAAGGCTTGCATTTTTTATTTTCCTCCGGGTCGAATTTTCTTTTATTATCTTTACATGGGTTCTCGTATGCGCCGCATGGGCGTCGCCAAGTTCCATATACGCCACGGCGTTGGCCGCCTGTTTATTCGTCTTTTGGAGTTCGTGATACAAAGTGACAAGACTTATTTCGATTCCTTTTGCCCGCATGTCCAGCAACTTTTGGAAGATAGCCTTGTTATTATAATCATTGAAATCCTCCGGCACCAATTTGCTGCCGGCGAAATCCACCGATTCCTGATTCAGTATCATCGCCATAAGCAGAGCTTTTTCCGGTTCGAGCGTGAGCACCCTATCCCCTCCCCTGATAAGGGCCGAATGCTTCTTCTTCCTGAACTTCCTTTTTCGGGACGCATTTATGCAGGACAGACTCGAATACCGCGAACGAATGCCGCGTATCCTTTGTCCATTCATCATCCATCGCCAGATAAGCCTTTATGCGTTTCGCCGCCTCGCCGCTGTTCTCTTTTACCGCAGCCCACAGTCGCGCGGCCTGACTAAATGCCTGTTGCTGATTCGTGACAATGTACTTTTCCCTATACGCGGCCTCCCATTGCTGGATAAAATACCCCAAAAGCCGGACGTGGCCGCGCTTGTCTTTTAGCAGGACTTCCGGGTCGTAAGACATGGGCTCCTTTTTCTTCCTTCCTTTTTTCGGTGCGGTATCCGCCGGAATGTTTTTTTCCGGCGGACTATCCTCTTTGTTTGTCTCCGTTTCGTTCGTTCCGTTACGTTCCGTTACGTTACGTTCCTTCATCCTATTCTTGACTTTTGGGCTGTTTTGCGCTGGCATATTATTTGCCTTTTTGCGAGGCCAGCGTAGCGTATCATGTTTAGTCTTTACGCCCTTTACGGTTACGGTGATTCCGTCCCATTGCAAAAGCCCGCCATTTTCTGAAATTTCTGCCAGCATA
>JBDRGJ010000248.1:0-2567 GCA_043817835.1 bacterium | reverse complement strand
TGATGCAGAACGCAAAGGACAAACTGTTTAAAAAAGTGCTGCCGAAAGGCTCAGAAACATTCAAAAATGGGGGTCTGGCAAAAGAATTACGACGGAGTCACGACGAGATATTTCAGCATCATTCTTGAATTAGAAAATGCTATTGTCAATAGCAGATATTCCACCCGGAAAAGGCAAGACAGCAAGGGCCGGCAGCCAAGGCCGCCCCGCATCCAAGCTTTACTCAAGCAGGTCTGCGAGTTAAAAACGTGACTCCAGCGATCCCCGGGGTTTGGTAAGAAGGCACTGGCCTGCGAACTGGACCCAACCCGCCCGACTTTCGTCTGTCAGCGAAGGTAAGTGTCCATCCGTGCCGGGCGCAGTCCAACTGGAGATGTCGGGATTCCGGGTCAAAGCCATGTCCAGCGCGTCATTCCCGTTGCAGACGCTGAGGAGCTCATAAGGTTCCGATCCAATAGCTCGCGCGAGCAACTTCCGGACCGATTGTCCGTCATCGGCAATCAGGATTTTTTGTCTCATACTCTGCTCCTACTGAGCTTTCATTAAATAATGGATACACTGGCCTGGACGATTTTTGGAGTGAGACACCGGGCCCCGGCAGGGCCCGGTACCGTGCCCGCATAAGGAATTGTTTTGCGGGCTGGCAAGGAACGAGGAGCGCGCATAGCGGGGCTATGAAAGCGACGAGTGACGCAGTCGCAGCCCAAAAGCATCCGGCCTTTTCCCGAAGGGAAAAGGATGCTTGCCTTTGAGCGGATGCTTCGTTGCTTCTCGCTCGCAGACCACCGGTATGCTCGTTCATCGCGCCTTGCATCCATCTCAAATCCAAGCCTCCCATGTATCCATTATTTAATGAAAGCTCAGTAAACGCGGGCTAAGGGGTTCAGTATCCGGGGCTTTAAGTCCATCCCATCAATAACAGAGCCTGTCGATTGTTTCACGCCGGATGCCGGCAGGGACAGGATCAATCTTGCGCCGCCCCCGGCCTTGTTTTCCGCATGGAGCATTCCACCATGCTGCATGGCGATTTCCGAGCAGACATAAAGTCCCAGGCCCGTGCCGCCCTGGGATTCCATTGTTGTCGAAAACGGACTGAACAGCTTTGCCATGATCGCGTCGGGAATTCCCGGCCCGGTATCTTCGATGGTCATGCGAACCCGCGGCTCCGGACGTCCCTTGCCTTTCAATTCCTCCGTTTTGACTGTGAGAGTGCCGCCGTCTTTCATTGCCCTGATCGCGTTAGAGCATAAGTTCAGAAACAGGCGTTCCAGGTGGGTGCTGCTTGCCATGACCATCGGCAGGTCTTCCCCAAAGTTTAAGCGGACCTTTATGCCGTATTGATTCAGAGGGCCCCGCAGCAGTATCAGGATGGATTGCAGGATTTTGCGGATATCGCAGGGCGCCATGTTCGGCTTCTCTTTCCTGGCCAGGCCCACGAAGTTGGCGACGATGTTTTTGCCCATCGCCACCGACTTTTGGATCCGGTTCAGATCATCGGTCATCTCCGCGTCTAATGATCCGTTCTGCAGGATTATCTCGATTGAGCCGAGAGCCACCATGAATATCCCATTCAAATCGTGAACGACACCGGAGCTTAAAAGGCCGACCTCAGCCATTTTCTCTGTTTCTTCGAGGCGAACTTTCTGGACCTGCATAAACTCCTCAAGAACCCTGAGCTCCGACCGTTTCGACTGAAGTTTGCTTCTCGACCGTTTGTCTCTTTCAACGATCTTCCACGTCATGGCGGCGGTAAAGATAAAAATCCCGCTTTTGAGCAGCAGCTCGAAGACAGGCCCCGTGCCCCAGTCTGCAACCTCACGCGCAAGGAAAACCGTGTTGAAGCCTATGGCGCCGATCGTAATCCATATCACTTCCCTCAAACCCAGAAGCAGACAGGCCGTGTATATCGGCAGAAGATAGAGAACCCATAAATTGGATTCAGGTCCGCCGGAATAGGCAAGGACGCCCGTTATCGCGCCGCAGTTGGCCAGTATGAAGATGGCGGAAAGCCATTCGCGGGCGGGCCACATGCGAAGAGAGATCCCGGCGGCGATATTGAGGGACATGAGGAGAATAAACAAATAAAGTATCTGCGGATAGACAATGTTCGGATTATCCCTCCAAAGATAGGCCAGGACCGCCATGAACACGCAGAACACCGTCTCATACTTGCTGACCAGCATCCTGTCGGCATCTCGATTGGATTCCATGTTTTCTCCGGCACCTAAGTACTCAATAGTTGCGGTGCGCATCCGTGGCGCAGCCCGCGAATGATGTCCAGCAGCTTTTGAAATTCCACGGGCTTTCCGATTACCCCGCTCACACCCAGCGATTCCGCATCCGACCTGACATCCTCCTCACCGTAACCGGTCATAATTATTATTGGAGCATCCCCCTGCCGCTTCAAAGCTTCTATCGCGCCGAATCCGGTTATGCCGGGCAATACCAAATCAAGCAGTATCAGATCGAAGCTTTCCCTGCCCGTCAGGGCTATCGCCTCTTCGGCGCTACCGGCGGTCCGCACCTCACAGCCCTCGCTCCGGATATATCTGGACAACACATTGGCG
>JBDRGJ010000247.1:0-6881 GCA_043817835.1 bacterium | reverse complement strand
TGGCACAGACTGCGGGAGCGTACGACCAGGTTTAATTCAAGCGGCAGATATCCGCGCTTTCCTTCCGGGCCCCGGCCGGAGCGGCGGCCTCGCTCAAAAGAGTTTATGTCTCCGATTCCAGGGCCGATTCCCTTTTTGTCTTTGACCGTTCAGGCAAGCTGATTGAAAAAGCAGGGTCCCGCGGATCGGGCAAAAACAGCCTGAACTCGCCCGGGCCCCTTGCCGCGGCAAACAACAGGGTTTACATAGCAGACACCGGCAACGACAGGATACAGGTGGCGGGCCCTGACGGAAAGTTTTTATGGTCTTTCGGCAGCCGCGGTTCGGGCCCCGGACAACTGCGCGGACCCGAAGGGATAGCCGCCGGCGCGGACGGCAGGATATATGTGGCGGATACCGGCAACGACAGGGTTCAGATTTACACCCCGGAGGGGATTTTTCTTTACAGCCTCTCCGGGACTGCTCCGGGAAAAGCCTTTCTGCGCCGTCCTGTACGGGTTTCCGTTGACCCGTCGGACAACGTTTATGTCTTGACCTCCGGCGGTTCGCAGATACTTAAGTTCGGTCCTAACGGCGGTTTTATAAAGGAAATACAGGCCCAGGGCTCCGCCTTCTGTGTGGATGATTACGGTTTTATCTATGTGCTGGATACGAGAAACGGAAAGATTAAGGAATTAGGACCCAAAGGAAACCTGCTGGGGACATTCGGCACCTACGGCACCGGGCCGGGGCAGTTCTCCAAGCCCACTGATATAAGCGTCGATCCGTCCGGCTATCTTCTGGTTTCCGACTCGGCAAATAAGCGCGTGGCCGAATTCAGGCTGGAAAACAAGCTTAAAACCGCAAAAATGCCCCTTAACAACAGAACCAAAATAAACCTGGTGGGGCCGACGAGGACATGGCCGTTCAAAGCAGGGGCCATTGCCGTTTCCCCGGATTTTTCCGTATTCGCCTATCTGCCTGAGACACGGGAACTCGCGCTTATAAACAAAGACGGGAAACTGGTCAGAAAATTCGGACAGAGGGGAAAAGAGCCGGGGCAGACCTACGAGCCGCGCGCGCTTATTTTTGACAGTAAAAAAGGCCTTTTTGTGGCTGACACCGGCAACGACAGGGTCCAGATATTTTCTTCCACCGGGGAATTGGTCGGCACATTCGGCGAGAAGAGCGCCTTCTTCGGCGGCAGTTCCAAAGAAGGAAGGATGAGTTCGCCGGCAGGCATAACAATAACCGAAAAAGGCACGCTTTACGTGGCCGACACCAGAAATGCAAGGGTTCAGGCTTTCAGTCCCGAAGGCATATTTCTTTTCGCCATCGGCCCCAAACTGGACAAGTACGTGTTGAGGGAACCGGTTGACGTGCAATGGGACCCGTCAGGATTCGTTTATATACTGGACCGCAGGTTGAGACAAATATTCAAGACCGAACCTTCCGGCAAGTTCGTGTCGGCGTGGGGCCGGACCGGCCCCGGAAACCGGGAATGGGAGGACCCGGCGGCCATGGCTTATGACAACCACAGTTTCCTTTACGTGCTGGATAAAAAAACAGCCAGGCTCAAGCTTTTTGACACTTACGGCGACTGGGTCACGAATTTCTTCGCCAAAGGAACCGGGGAAAAGGATCTTGCCGAGCCGGCTTCCCTGGCTTTTGCAGGCAACAGCGTGGTGATTTCCGACCCCGGCAACTCCAGGATAATGGCCTTTGATATACGTCCGGTCCTGGCGCCGCCGGCCGCCATAACCGCAAAAGCCAAAGAGGGCCGGGTCAGCCTGGCGTGGGCTTCAGCAGACAGGACATGGGTAAGCAAATACCATATCTTCCGCTCCAGTTCGCCGGAGGGACCCTTTGTCGAGGCAGCCGCGCCTGCTGAAATGACCTTTTCCGAAGCACCGCCGGAAACGCATGCCACATGGTATTATCAGATGGCCGCCGAGGCCAAAACCGGAGATACCGGTTTTATGTCGCAGACGGTCGCGGTCTTCGTGCCGGGCAGCGTCAACGTTGCTCCAGTGGAGCTGGAAAAGATCGACCTGGGCTACATTTTTTCGTCCAACTACAAGTACTATCTGAAAAATCCTGTCGGAAAGCTGAGCATAGCCAACAACACGGACAGCAATTTCACCAACGTGAAGCTTTCCTTTACACTCAAGGACTTTATGGATTTTTCCTATGACACGGTGATAGAAAGCCTGCCGGCCAGGAAAAAGACGGGTGTCCCGCTGATGGCCACTCTCAACAACAGGATACTTGACGTAAGCGAGGACACGCCTATTCAGGCCCAGTTCAGGCTGACCTGGTACGACCAGGGCAGGGAACAGACCATAACCCTCAACAAGCCGGTAAAGGTCCTTTCGCGCAACGCCATACTGTGGGACAGGACCGAACGCCTGGCGAATTTCATTACGCCAAAAGATCCGCCTGTTTTCAACTTCGGCAGGGCCGCCCTGCTGATGAAGCCCAAGTCCGGGACTGCTGCCGCCAATCTTAACGCCAACCTTTCCTCCGTCCTGGCGATATGGAGCGCGGCAGGCGAACTGGGGATAAGCTTCATGGTCGACCCGTCAAACCCGTACTCCAGAATAAAATCATCCCAGGAACTTCCTCTGGACACCGTTCAGATGCCCAGGGACACGCTCAAGCTCAAAAGCGGCGAATGCGACGACCTCACCGCCTTTTTCGCGACCATATTCGAAGGGGCGGGCCTGCACGCCGCATTTCTGGACTATCCCGGCCACATAGCCGTGATGTTCGACACCGGCGTTTCAGACCCCATGGAGGCGGGCCTGCCTGAAGAACGGATGATAAAGTACAAGGATACCTGGTGGATTCCGGTCGAAGCAACGATGGCGGGCAAGCCTTTCGCCGATGCTAACAGGCAGGCGGCTTCCACTTACAGGAACGCAGGGAAAGATGTGAAAATAGCGGACATCCACGACGCATGGGCGGAATTCGAGCCGGTGACCCTTCCTGAAACGAACTGGGAAAGTCCGGTCCCAGACAAGGAAGGTCTGCTGAAACGCTTCAGAGAAGATGCCGAAAACCTCGGCAAAATGCGCTATGATTTCCTTAAATCACGTTTCACCGGAATGGCCAAAAAAAATCCTGAAGAGGCCGGGGTGGGCCTGGGCATACTGGAGGCGCAGTACGGCAATGCCGACGCAGCCAAAAGCCACTTTGATAAAGTCCTGGCCGGGAACCCGCAGAACGCGGCAGCGCTTAACAATCTGGGCAACCTTGGTTTAAGCGCCGGGCAATATGAAAAGGCCGGAGAATTTTACCTCAAAGCATCGCAGGCTGACCCTTATGACGCAGGCATCTGGATGAACAGGGCGAGAGCCGCGGTGAAATCGGGAAACAAGGCAAACGCCAAAGCCTTTGCCGCAAAGGGCGCGGAACTGGACCCGGGCATGAGAGATACGGCCGATGCTTTGCTGAGTTTGAAATAAACGGACGCATGCCGCATGCGTTTACGGCGATGTGTTTTCGCGGGAGGAATAAACAATGAAAAAAACAGCTGTTTTTTTGATACTGTTTGCGCTGACAGCCGGCGCGATTAACGCAGAGGAAAAGGCGGCCGACAAATCCGGGTGGAAAGCATGGTTTCAGAACACTCTCAAAAGCCTCAAGAGTGAAACCGGGCGTAGGTTCGGCTCTCGCACAGTCCGCGTTACGGCTGTCGCCGCAGTGCGGGGAGCGGAAATGGACTCCGACCCCATGACGCCCTACTGGAAGGGAGGCATCACTGAAAAGGCCTCGAAAAAACTTGCCGCGGAAAGAGACGAGTTCACAAAAGCCGTTGAGCTTATCCTGGAGGGAAAGACGGAAGACGGAGAGAAAGCTTTAAACGCCTTTAAAAAAAACCATCCGGAGAGTTCCCTCCTTCCCGACGTAAAGGAAGCGCTCGCCAACATACCGAAAGAAGATAAAAATACCCAGGTAACCGACGAGGAAAGCTCACAAAAGGCAGAATCCGGAGGAAAAAAGTAAGTTATATTACAGCGCAACAGATTGTGCGGAAGCTCCGGTTTCAAAAATCGGAGCTTTTTGTTTCAACAGCCGGCGCATCCTTGATCTGGGAATAAACCTTGCAGGAAATCTTCCACAGCATGTCGCGGATAAGCGTCTTTTCCTGGCCGCCCGGCCTGAAGAAAGGATAGAGCGGAAACATCAGAAGATGGAAAGTGGTCTTTATCTGCGCCGTCTCCTCCGCTTTCACCCGCTTTCCGGCTATTATGCCGTCGGCTGTCATGCGATAGCCGGATGTTATTGAATTGGGCAATATGAGTATGTACGCGGTTTCGGCAAGAAATCCGCTCATGAGCGAGCGGTAAGTCCACCTGCCATGGGAGACCAGCGAGATATTAAGCGTTCCGGAACCGCTCTCAACATCGAAAATCCCTGCTTCAGAAAGAACCTTTCCGGTCTTTTTCCTGAAGAACTCGGCCTGTTTCGGTTTCACCGGCTTTTCCCTGTTAAGCTCCCTGATATAAGCTTCGTCCCTGCCTATCAGTTCTGACTGGGTGTAAAACGAAACCTGCTTCCAGGAGACTTTCACAGCCGAAGCCGCCGGGGACGACTTATCCTCCATCATCTTCCACAGTTCCCCCCGGTTTATGGCTTCGCCTTTCCGGAAAGACGCGCATCCTGAAAACACCAGAGCAAAAGCGGGTATGAGATATTTCATCATTGCTATATTCTTTAAAATATTGAGTGAATACTCAATCCCCCTGTCCCCTCACGTCTCCTTCCCCTTTTTGGGGGGAAGGTTGGGATGAGGGGTCATCATTGGACGATTCACCCTTCACCTCAATCCACTCCCCTCCTCGCGGAGAGGAGAAACGAAAATGACCTGTAAATGCCCCATCTGCGAACATGTTTCAATCCACTCCCCTCCTCGCGGAGAGGAGAAACACCATGTTGCGGTTCAGACCTTTTTGGACACTTTGGCCTAGCGAGAAGTTTGCAGTTTGTCCGGCCTGTTTAGATTGTACTGCTTGCGTTGCTTAAGCGTCAAAAGCTTAAGTTCCGCCCTCCGTCTCAGTATTTCCTCCTGTTTGCCCGCATAAACATCATCCGGACTGACGTTTTTCAACGCCTCATGCGGCGTTGCGTTGTACTCCGCCATCACCTTATCCAACGCCCGTTGCAGTTCTTCCGGCGAACAATGCACTATAAGGCACACCTTTTCTTTCAGCTTGCGGTTGAGCCGTTCCACTTTGCCCTGCGTCTGCGGATGGTACGGCTTGCCGAATATATGCCGCATTCCGTGCACCTGCAGATATTTCGCCAGTTTGTCGCCCACAAAGCCGGAGCCATTGTCCGATAAAAGCAGCGGCGGCTTCTCCAGCCTGTGCCCCAGGCTCATGGCTTTTTCACGCGCTTTTTCCACTGCGTCGGATATAGAATCGGACGTTTCATCCGCCTTCACCGGCACTGCCAGCAGCTTGCGCGAATAATCGTCCATTACAGGTATGGCTTTATAATAACCGTAACCGACAACAAAGAACCACGTGGCATCACTCTGCCATATCTGGTCCGGCGCTGTAGTATTATGTGACCACTTCTTTGCCGCCGGGTATTCTTCCTTCGGCCTTGGCCGGACAAGTCCGCGCGCTTTCAGCAGCCGGTAAACCGTTGATTCCGATACGCAGAATCCTTTTTCGTCCGTGACCTTAACGGCTACCAGCCTGGGACTGAGTTCCGGATATTCCAGCGCTGTGCGTATTATCGTATCCGATTCTTCCTGCCTGAGCCTGTTCCAGATAAGCCGCGCCTGCGGTTTCCCCCGCTCTACCCCGCGTATTCCATACTCGTCATACCGCTTGCGCCAATGGTAGAACGTGGAACGCGCTATGCCAAGCCGCTTAAGTCTGGGCAGGCGTCCGTAACCGTGGGCCTCAAGGGCTTCTATCAGCCCGGCTCTTTTCAGGCCGTCCATAGCCAAATGCCACTTCCGGCCTAGTCCGTCAGACTTTTTTTAAGCAGGTTGAGCTCAAGCATCTGGTCGGCCAGCAATGCCTTAAGCTGCTCGTTTTCACGGCGCAGAGAACTGACCTCGCCGCGGTTGGCATTGCGCAGGCTGTCGCCTTTCAAACGCGATTTGCCCGCTTCCATGAAGTCCTTGAGCCATGTATAGTAGATTGCGCTGGATATGCCCTCGCGCCGGCACAGTTCGGATACAGCGATCTCCCGCTTCATCCCTTCGATCACTATCCGGATTTTATCCTCAGCTGTGAACCGCCGCCGGGTCGCCTTCCGTGCCTTGCGCAGGAATTGCGTTGCCGTCTCGCTGACGGCTGCATCTGTATTGGTGGGTACTGCTGTTGCGTTTTCCATCCTGGCCTCCTCTGTTTATTTTAGCTTTTGGCCAGGCCGAAACAAATCCCTCTACTTCTTTTCAACCTAAAGTGTCCAATCCTTGCTGAAGTTCAACAGTTCCGGGCAGCGGCGGATTCCGCGTCTCCGGGTACGCACTTTCAAGGCGGCACAGCCTGAAAGTACGGCGGAGCCTGGCTTCTCCGGCGAATTTCTTGGCGAGAGCGGCGGCGTTCTGCAAATGGTCCTTCAGGGGCTGCCATTCGCATTGTGGCGCGGGGGCGCCGTCCGGCCTGTTACTGGTGTGCGCGCAATATTTCGGGGTTTCCATTTCCCTCGCCGGAAAATTCATTCCACCGCTTTTAAGTGGCGGCCCAAAATCAGAATCCCCGCAGGCGGATACCAAACCATTTGTCTTTTGCGGAAGCATTTTCTAATTCAAGAATGATGCTGAAATATCTCGTCGTGACTCCGTCGTAATTCTTTTGCCAGACCCCCATTTTTGAATGTTTCTGAGCCTTTCGGCAGCACTTTTTTAAACAGTTTGTCCTTTGCGTTCTGCATCA
>JBDRGJ010000246.1:0-15735 GCA_043817835.1 bacterium | reverse complement strand
GTCCCCTCATTAAAGCGTAGCCTGTCCTCAGCGCCCTGTCGTTAGAGCCGAACAATCCATAGCCGTAAAATCCGCCGCATATCGAAAAATGCAGCCAGCCGTCTCCCAAAAAGTACAACGCGGAACCCGTGTCGGAGGGCCCGCGGAAAATATCCACTTTGCCAAACTTCAGATAAGCCTTTGTTTTATCAATACCGCTTATATTGATACGCTTTCCGAATTTCTGGACACCGTCAAGCATGTCCTGATCATAATGTACAAGTATGCCGGTAGCAGCCGCCATCCCGACTATGGCAGGAATATTCTCTTTCCGCAGCGATGTCTTGACATAAGTTACAGAATCTTTGAAAATATTTTTGGGTAAATCCAGAAGATTCGGCCGGTCCGCGCCTAAGGCAGGGATATCAGCCGAAAAAATTGCATACAAAAAGATAAAATAAGCGGTTTTTTTTATACAAGGCGACATAAAAAACCAACAACACCCGCGCATTTTAAAGAGTATAATAAACAAATAAAAGATAGGTGCTGTCGTGAATATTTATTATATCAATTACGGGGAAACAATTTTTAAATTATCTCTTAAAGTCATACTGGCCGGGATTTGCATCCTCATTCCGCACGCTTATGCCTATGCTGAATATACATTGGAAACTGATACTGCCGTATTGTCCGGTTCACATTCTGCTTCATCTGAAACAAAGTCAGGCGTTAATGTAAATTCCAGCGGCAAGTCTTACCGGAAATTGCTTACGGCCGTTTATATTACCGGCGGGATATCTGTTCTGGCGACCCAGGATACCGCCATTCGCAGGAGCATACGTAAATCCCTTCAAAAGAATGGTGATTTCCTGAATATAAAAAACATCGGACACAAGCTTTCGTTCTTTGATTATATGGGTCGTCCGGAAGGGACATTGGGAACCGCCGCAGTTTTTTATATTGCCGGTTACCTGAAAGGTTCGGAAAAAAATAAAAAGACAGGCGTGCTGGCCGCTGAAGCATGGCTTATTGGCAGCATCCTCCCCGGATGCGTCAAAATAACTGCCGGACGCAAACGCCCGCGCAGTTCTCCGGATGATTCTGACGTTTTTATATTTTTAAGCGGAAACGATTCTTTTCCGTCCGGACACACTTCATCCGCCTTTGCCGTGGCCACTGTCGTGGCCGACAGCCATGATTCCGGATGGATTAAAACCGCAAGCTATTCCGTGGCCGGTCTGGTAGGCGTGGGTAGGATATTCCAGGATTATCACTGGACCAGCGATGTGCTCGCCGGAGCCTTTCTGGGATACAGTTCCGCAAAATTGGTGGAATACTGGGATACGAAAAGCAGCTGGAACCGCTCTTTTTACACAAACGGCAGAGGGATTTATTTTACCCAGCGCTTTTAAACCCGCCTCCTGAAATTTAATAGAATTGGCACAGTAGCCGGAATCTGAAAGATTGCTCCCGTATCAACGTATCATCTTATCACCATATAAACGCCGTTTCCGGAAACAGGAGAATCATGAAAACCAAAAGCGTTGTCCTGATAGTGCGCGACGGCTGGGGAATAGCTTCGGACGGAAAATATAACGCGGTCGCTTCGGCTAAAACGCCCAACGTCACTGCTTTAAAGAACAAATATCCTAACTGCGTTTTGGAAGCCGCTGGAACTGCCGTCGGCCTGCCTGAAGGCTACCAGGGTTCATCCGAGGTCGGACATCTGAACATGGGAGCAGGCCGCATAGTGGAACAGGAACTCAAACGCATAAGAGACACCATCGAAGACGGGACTCTCTTTAAGTCGCCCCCTTTCAAAACTGCGATCGGAAACTGCCTGAAGAAAAACTCCGCGCTTCATGTAATGGGCCTGGTCCAGGATGAAGGCGTTCACGCACATCAAGACCATCTGTTCGCGATCATGGAGCATGCAAAAAAGAATGGCGTAAAAAAACTTTATATCCACTTTTTCTCCGACGGAAGAGACACCCCTCCGCGCAGCGCTTTAAGCTTCCTGAAAGAAGTCGAACTGAAAACCAGAGAAACCGGATTTGGCGAAGTGGCTACTGTCATGGGGCGATATTACGCAATGGACCGGGGAGAGAAATGGAACCTCATTGATATGGCCTACAATGCGCTCACCCGGGCCGAGGGCCGCAAAGCCCGCACAGCCGAAGAAGCCATAATATACTCCTACGCTCATGACAAAAACCCCGGCGGAGAGGATGTTATGGATGAGTACATCCCGCCCACGGTCATCGATGATTTCCATGGAATAAAAGACGGTGATTCTGTGATACATTTCAACTACAGACAGGACCGGGCAATAGAACTGACCAGGGCTTTCGTGGAAGACGACTATCCGGGAAAACGCTGGAAGAAACTCGACATAGCCTACTGCGGCGTCACCCGCTATTATGACAGCTTCCTCTTGAACGCCCTGCCTCCCATGGATGAATCCGGCAATATGGGAAACCTGCTTGGAGAGATATTGAGCAAAAACAGCATCAGACAGTTGCGGATAGCCGAAACCCAAAAATTCAAACATGTGACGTCCTTTTTCAACGGAAAACTCATCAAGCCCTACCCGGGAGAGGACACGGTTGAGATAAAAGGGACATTCGATCCCTCCGCATTCGCCGAACACCCGGAGATGAACGCATATGATGTGGCTGAAAGAACGGAAAAAGAAATACGCTCGGGCAAATACGGCTTCGTTCTGGTCAATTTCGCCAACTGCGACATGGTGGGGCACACCGGCAATTTTGATGCCGTGGTGAAAGCAGTCGAAGTCGTGGATGACTGCGCCGGCAGGCTTGTGAGAACAGCCCTGGAAAGCGGGGCAGCGGCACTGGTTACCGCGGACCACGGCAATGCCGAGGAAATGTGGGACCCCCGCATAAACATGGCCAAAACAGCCCACACATGCAACCTTGTGGAGTTTATCCTGGCGGCGGACCATGTCTCCGGCTTAAAGCTGCGCCAAAAGGGAATACTTTCTGACATCGCGCCTGCTATTCTGGACATTCTTGGGATACCCAAGCCGGAAGAGATGACCTCTGAAAGCCTAATCATATAGGCCGGGCTGATACGATGACAAGTTTATACGTTTATAAGTCCGGAACTTTCCATATAACCGTATCACCATATCAACATATAAACGAAATTTCTGGCGGATAAAAAATGCCCGTTCCCCAATTCATAAAACTGAAGGTTCATCCGAACTCCAAAAAGGATGAAATAGTCAGAAAAACCGTTGATTCTTTTGAAATCTGGGTCAGGGCTCCGGCTGAAAGAGGGCTGGCCAATATTGCGGCTCTGCTCCTGCTTGGCAAATCGCTTACAGTCGGTCCGAAGAAACTGCGTATTGTCAAAGGCTCCCGAACCCCGGCAAAAATAATAAAAGTCTGTTGAATTAATAATATAATAGATACGATTCCTTCTTAATGATGCGGCCCGGCTTTCTGATATAATAAGTTTATGCGGCAGACAATAACGCGATATATGTTCACTCCTTACTGTGGCCTGTTTGTAAGTTATGAGACTATGCGGCAGAAGATATGGCGTCACATGTTCGCCGGATCATTACTGATTTTGATATCCGTGCTGGCCGTTATGGCCGCCCGGCAGATGGACTTCGGTCCGGAACGTCCTGCTCCGGCTTTCAGAACTTTCGGCAGGAGCGACGCAAAGATACATATCCACGAGTTCACTGACTTTGCATGCCCTGGCTGCCGTACGGCCAACGAACGTCTGCATAAGCTGATGGAATATTATGGCGACGCCGTACTGGTCTATTTCAAGCATTTCCCCCTCATCAGCATCCACTCCCGGTCTTTCGATGCGGCCGTGGCGGCCGACTGCGCCGGCAGGCAGGGAAAATTCAGACAGTACGCAGACAGGCTTTTTGAAAAACAGGAGGCATGGTCAGTCTCCACCGGAACTCCCGACGAATTTTCCCTTTTAGCGTCTCGACTGGACATGAGTCAGGAAGCCTTCGAAAAATGCAGAAAGGATCCTGAAACCGCCAAAGCGGTCACTCTGGACATGGCTGAAGGACGCGTAAGGTCGGTCCATGCCACTCCGACCTTCTTTGTGAACAGGAAAAGACTGGTGGGTTCGTCGCAGCTGTTGGAAGAAGCTAAGCGTTTTGACAGCATTTCGGGCAGATGAACGCAACGAAAAAGACAGGCTTTGATGTTTATTCCGCAGCCGGCCTGGCAGCCAGGCTGGTTGTAGGAGGCGTTTTCATCTATTCGGGTTTTCTCAAATCAGTTGCTCCGCCGGAGGAATTCGCCGCGGTAATAGAGGGCTATAAGATCTTGCCCGTTTCGCTTACAGTCACGGCCGCTTCCTTCATGTCATGGACCGAGCTTTTTCTGGGGGTCTTTCTTGTCTGCGGCTTTCTCACCCGCCAGTGTGCACTTGCTGCCGCCGGCCTTCTGGCTTTTTTTGAGCTCCTGCTTTTTTCCGTAGTGATACGCAAAATACCCCTGGCAGACTGCGGCTGTTTCGGAACCGGGGGCAGCCGCTCGGTCCCCTACGCCATCGCGGAAGACGCTGTCCTGCTGATCCTGGCTTTGCTGGCTTTTCGTTACGGCCACAGGCTCTTCGCCCTTGATTCCTGGGCCGCGCCCTGCGGAGAAAAAAAATGAAAAAGACCGTTCTTCTCCTGTCTTTCCTTTTCACTCCCTCTTTCCTGTGGGCAGTACGCCCACCCGCTGCCACTCTGGAGCCGGATGCCACCTGGATGAGGATTTATTCCGGAGAATCCCGATGGGTCTACTACCTTGAAGCCACAAGAGACGGAAGGGTCACAGCCAGGACCGAAACCCGGAACAAGATTGAAACGCGCAGCGGGAAAATCAATGACCGGCTGGTCAAGGACCTTTTTCAGGAAATCGAAAACTCCGACATCGTAAGTTCTCAGGAGGATACCGCGCTGGGAAAGTCTCTTTTCTTCAAGGGCGAGATGCTCCAGCTTTCTATTTATTTCAAAGGGGAACTGCGCACTGTTTCAGCCTCACTATCCGCTTTCGGGCAGGGTTTCGCCCACGCTTTCAGCCAGGTCAGGCGGGCGGCCGGAAAAACTTCCCCTCTAAGGGGCCTGAAGGGTTTCATAACAGCCGAACCCCTCGCAGGCACAGAAGCAAAAGATATCAGGAAAAGCTCGCCGGATGCGATGAAACTCATAGAAACGGCTGAACTCGACCGGATAAAACCCCTGGCAAGGGCGGTGGTGCGTCCTTTCCGCCTCATACCCCTGACAGCCGGGAAGGATATTAAAAACCTCAACACCTTCATAACTGCCCACAATCTCAGGGGCGACAGAAAACAGTTTTACCTTTCCGCGTCACGCGGGGATTTCCGCTGCTCCATATTGGACGCCAAAAGATAAAAAAACTCCTGATGTAAAATTGGTAGAATTAAAAAATGGAAAATGCAGCGCCCAAAATACTGGCCATTGACGATGACGAAAGCATCCTGGATATCTATGCGGAAGGGCTTTCCGCCAAAGGCTATGACATAAAATGTGCCTCCACATCCAAGCAGGGGCTGGACAGTATCGCCGCCAGTATCCCGGACGTCATACTTATGGACATCATGATGCCGGGCCAGGACGGCATCAGCCTGATGCGCGACATCCTTTCCAAACCCGATACCTCACACGTCCCGGTGCTGGCTGTAAGCGGGCTGGCGGACGCCGCCACCCTCAATGACGCCCTTCTTTTCGGGGCCGTGGACTACATCGTAAAGCCCTTCGACATAGATACTCTCGATGCGAAAATAAAGCACGCGATGGAACTCGCCGCAAAAAGAAAGCCGAAATAAGGTCACCAGTCACCACGTTGCCACGTCACCAGTAACCATGTTGCCAGTCACCGGTTTCCAGGTCACCAGTCACAAGCTTAATTATTCTTAATTCTCCTTATTGCTCTACCCTGAACCCTATACCCTCTACCCTTAATAATTAATAATAATGACCCGCATAGCCACCGCAATCAGCGTCATCAAACGTTTCCTTGACGTAGACCCGGGAAAGGCCATAGAGGCTCTGGAAGCTCTTTCCGCGGAAGAGACGGCCGGCATCATAAAACTTCTCCCTTCAACCACAGCAAGCCGATGCCTGGAGCACATGCAGCCGGATGCCGCAGCCCCGGTTCTGGAAAGCCTTATGCCGGAGCCTGCCGTCTCCCTTGTCTCGCGCATGAGCTCCAGCAGGGCAGCTGATATTTTCAGACATCTTTCTGAAGAAAACCGCAAAAAGGCCATTACTGCATTGGACACCCGTTTCGCCAGGGAAGTCCTGGAGATACTGAGCTATCCCCCGAACAGTGCGGGCCATCTGATGCAGTCGGACCTACTTTCTTTCCGCAGCGAGATGAAAGTGCGGGATGTGATACACCGCCTGCGTTCGCTGGCCAGAAAGCAGGTACCCGCCACTTACTGCTACGTGACCGGTCCGGAGCACCGCCTCATCGGCGTCTTAAATATGAGGGACCTTATCCTGGCTTCTCCCGAAGCCACCGTGGAAAGCATAATGAAAACAGAAATGGTTAAAGTCTCTCCTTTTGCCATCCGCGAGGAACTCATTTCCATATTCGGCGAAAAGCATTACATGGCTATCCCGGTGGTGGATGAAATAGGCACCCTGCTGGGAGTGGTAAACACCGAAAACCTTATCGAATCAACGGAGCAGGAGGCCACGGAGGACCTGCAGATGCTTTTCGGCGCCAGCGCAGAGGAAAGAGTTCACTCCCCGCTGCTCTTTAAGGTGAAAAAGCGCCTGCCCTGGCTGCACATAAACCTGGTCACGGCTTTTCTGGCTGCCGGCGTCATTGCTCTTTTCGAAGACACTATAGCCAGGATAGCGGTGCTTGCGGTGTTCCTGCCCATAGTAGCGGGCCAGGGCGGCAACGCCGGCATACAGTCCCTGGCCGTGGTCCTGAGAGGACTCATAATGCGGGAGACAACCCCGGCGGAGTCGACAAAACTCATCATGGCGGAACTGCGTCTCGGATTAATAAATGGTTTTGTGATAGGACTGGTCACGGCTCTGGCAGCCTGGCTGTGGAGGGGCAATGCCTGGCTCGGCCTGGTGATAGGCATTGCCATGATAGTGAACATGGTGACAGCCGGCCTGGCCGGGGCGATGATCCCGGTAGTCATGAAAAGGCTGGGGTTCGACCCTGCCCATTCCTCCGGCATATTCCTGACCACGGTCACCGACATCGTCGGATTTTTCGCATTTCTCGGCCTTGCGTGGCTGTTCCAGGCCAGACTTATTTAAATGACATTAAAGGGTAGAGGGTATGCACCCTCTGAAGGCCAAAGGCCCTGTTTCGGGTACGGCACTTGCAAAGCGCCGGAGGCTGCAAGTACGGCGGCGCCGCCAGAGGCCGGGTTCAGGGTAGAGGGTAGAGTTAAGATATATATGAAATGAAAAAATATTTTGAAGGAAAAACCGCACTTATAACCGGCGCTTCCTCCGGCATAGGCAGGGAAACCGCGCTCAGGCTGGCTTCGGATGGAGCCCGCGTGGCCCTCTGCGCCCGTTCCGGCAAAAAACTGGAGGAAATCAGGAAGCTGATAGCGGAACGCGGAGGCAAGGCCGACCATTACGCCATGGACGTCAGGGACAGAAAAAATGTTTTTGAAGCGATGCGGGATGCCTGGGAAAGGCTCGGCGGTCTGGACATACTGGTTGCCAATGCCGGCGTCGGATACATCGGCCCGATTGAAACCATGCCGGAAAGCGAAATCCTAAGGGTACTGGAAACAAATCTGGTGGGAACGGTCAATTGCGTGCAGGCTGCCATTCCTTTGATGAGAAAACAGGGCTCCGGGACCATAGTCCTTGTTTCCTCGGTCCTCGGCAGACGCGCTGTGCCGTATTACGCCGTTTATTCCGCGTCTAAATTCGCCGTCTGCGGCCTGGCCGAGGCACTGCGTCTTGAAACGCGGGATTACGGCATAAAAGTGATTCTTGTCTGCCCTACTTCCACGGACACGGACTTTTTTAAAAACGCCGGCGGTAGCGTAACGGCCCGGAAAAAGCCGCTGGGGCCCTTTGTGATGAGTCCGGAAAAGGCTGCTGAGGAAATAGTCAAAGCCATACGCCGGGGCAAACGGGAAGCGGTGCTTTCGGTTCCTGCCGGACTCTTCGACAAGGCTGGCAGGCTGTTCCCCCGGCTGACGGACCTGCTGATTTTAAAATATTTCGGAAAGCAGTGAGACCACCACGGCATCACGGCTTCTTTTGCCGCAGGATTTCATAGAGGATTACCGCGCAGGCGGCGGAAGCGTTCATGCTTTCCACTCCGCCTTTCTGCGGCACGCAGACCAGTTCGTCGCAGTGCTCCATGGTCTTTTGATGCAGGCCCTCTCCCTCCGAGCCTATGATAAGAAACACCGCGCCGGAAAACTTTGCTTCGTTAAGCGGTTTGCCTTTCATGTCCGCCCCGTAAATCCAGAAACCCTTCTTTTTCAGCGTCAGTATGGTCTGATTCAGGTTCACTACTGAAACGATATTGAGGCTTTCCACGGCGCCCGACGCTGTCTTCTGGACTGTCGGCGTCAGTCCCGCTGTGCGTCTTTCCGGCAGGACCGCCGCGGAAGCTCCCAGACAGGCCGCGCTGCGCAGCATGGCCCCCAGGTTCATAGGGTCGGTTATTCCGTCGACTCCTATCCATACGGCATTTTTAAAATCCTTTTCAGCCGCAAGTGCTTCATCCAGGGAAAGCATCTGCGGCACCTCGACCTCCAGCGCCACTCCCTGATGGTTTCCCCCCTTTGCAAGCGCGTCCAATTCACCATCAGAAACTGTCAGGACCGGAACGTCCAGCTTTGCGGCGGACCCGGTTATTTCCCCGAATCGGGGGGCTCGGCCCGGCTTCGAAACAAGGACCCTGAAAATTTTTCTCTTTCCGGCCCGCAACAGTTCAATAGCAGGATTTATGCCGTAGATGTATTGTTTGTCATTCATGTCAAATTTCAACTGCGGTGATAAGATGATACGGTTATAAGTTGATACGGGCTGAATTCTTAATTTTGTTCACGTATAAACCTATCAACATATCAACATTTAAACTTATCACCGTATCAATTTATCATCGCCGTTATTTTATATTCCGAAAGAGGTCCCAACGCTTAGCGCAGCGCGGACCTCTTCGCCTTCCGGGTCCACTCTTCTCAGCCTGCTTGCCGCGTCGGATATAGAAACACTCACCACCTCTGTGCCCCTGAGCGCCGCCATATGTCCGGTCTTTCCGTCTGCTATGAGTTCAACCGCCTTGACTCCATATCTGGTGGCAAGCCAGCGGTCGTAAGCCGTGGGCTCTCCTCCCCTCTGCAGATGCCCCAGGACAACAACCCTGGTCTCGGTGCTGCAGCCGTGTTCTATTGCCCCGGCTATCCTGTAGGCTACGCCGCCCAGCCGGACCGGATCGGGAGAGCCCTTTACTGTTTCCCGCACTGACATTTTCCCGTCGGTTGAAACCGCGCCTTCTGCCGCCACTATTATACTGAACCGCTTCCCACTCTCGGACCTGTTGCGCACTGCTCTGCATATTGCTTCGTCGCTATAGGGAATTTCCGGTATTAGTATCACGTCACCTCCGCCTGCGATTCCGGCTCTGAGGGCTATCCAGCCCGCATAGCGGCCCATGGTCTCAACCACCATGACCCTGTGGTGCGACTCTGCGGTGGTATGAACCCTGTCAACTCCTTCGGTCGCCACGGCCAGTGCGGAATCAAAACCGAAAGTTATGTCTGTTGCGGCAAGATCATTGTCTATGGTCTTGGGAACCCCCACGACCGGAATACCTTTCTCCAGCAGTTTGACAGATATGGCCATGGTCCCGTCCCCGCCTATTGCCACAAGGGCGTTCAGCTTCCTGCTTTCAAAATTCTTAAGCGCCAGGTCGGATAGATCTTTCGGTTGCTCCCTGTTGCCGAGCGGCTCGAGTGTGTACGCGAAAGGATTGGCCGTGTTGCTGGTGCCCAGGATTGTTCCCCCGCGGGTAAGTATCCCCGAGACATCGCTGTCGCGCAGTTGTACTGCGCGGCTTTCCACAAGTCCGGCGTAACCGTCCTTGAAACCTGTCACATCCCATCCCATCCGCAGGGCAGTCTTGGTCACGGCCCTTACCACGGCGTTGATGCCGGGGCAGTCCCCTCCTCCGGTCAATATTCCCACGTGTTTTTTGGCCATTTAAACCCTCCTGAAATTTATTCTAAGCAGGATCCTTATTATCATTATACGAAATGATAGAATTTAAGACAGGGAGAATTAAACCTTTTGAAATCCATGTCGGAAGCAATAAAAAAAATTCTGGTCACGGGAGCCACGGGCTATATCGGCGGCCGTCTTGTCCCGCGCCTGCTGGAAAAAGGATACGAAGTGCGGTGCATGGCAAGGCATACGCAGCACCTGGAAGGCAGAGGCTGGCTCAAGGCGGAAACAGTAAAAGGGGACGCTCTTTCAGGTGACGGGCTTGAAAAAGCCCTGGAAGGAACGGATGCCGCTTATTATCTCATACATTCCATGGCGGAAAAATCCGCTGATTTCGCGGCGGATGACGCCAGGGCTGCGAAAAATTTCGCGGTTGCGGCCAAAAAAGCCGCTGTGAAAAGGGTAATTTACCTGGGCGGGCTTAGCCGGCACGAGGAAAATCTTTCCCGGCACCTGAGAAGCCGCCACGAGGTGGGCCGTATACTCCGGGATGAAGGCCCGGCTCTGACAGAGTTCCGCGCCGCCGTGATAGTCGGCTCAGGGAGCATCTCCTTTGAGATAATCCGCTACCTTGTTGACCGGCTGCCTTTTCTTCTCTCTTTCCGCTGGCAGGAAACCATGTGCCAGCCCGTGGCCATCCGCGATGTACTCGGCTATCTGATTAACGCACTTGAAACTCCGGAATCCGCGGGTAAAATAATAGACATAGGCGGCACAGGAATCCTGACTTACAGGAGAATGCTGGAGATTTACGCGGAACTGCGCGGATTGGGACGTTTTTTCATCCCGGCCCCTTTCTGGAGCCCCCGCCTGGCCGCAGAATGGATAGGCCTCATCACTCCTATTCCCTCCAGCTTCGCCTTTCCCCTGATTGAAAGCCTGAAAAACGAGGTTGTCTGCCGGAATGACGCCGCTCTGCGCATGTTCCCGTACATCAAACCGCTGGACTACAGAACTGCAGTGCAGTACGCACTGCACAGGATAACCGAAGGCTCGGTGGAAACCACCTGGACCATGGCCCTGTTCCCCAGACAGAAACAACCCCGTGTTTTCAGAGTAAACGAAGGTCTCATCGCTGATGACCGCATTTCGGAGGTCAACGCCCCGGCGGAAAGAACTTTCTCGGTTTTTTCCGGCATAGGCGGCGACAGAGGATGGTTTTACGCCGATTTTCTCTGGACGCTGCGGGCCCTGATGGACCGGCTTATGGGCGGCGTAGGCATGCGCAGGGGCAGGAGGCATCCGGATATAACAGTCCAGGGCGAGGCTCTGGACTTCTGGAGAGTGGAAAAAATAGTGCCGGACAGAATGCTCCTGCTGCGCGCAGAGATGCTCCTTCCCGGCAAAGGCTGGCTGCAGTTTGAAAGCACGCCGAAAAGCGAAAAAACCTCAATCCTGAGACAAACCGCTTATTTTGAGCCGCACGGATTTCTTGGCAACATCTACTGGTACGGACTTTATCCGCTTCACAGGATTATTTTTGCCGGCCTTATAAAGGAAATTAAAAACAGGGCAGAAAAAATTTAACTCGCATCCTGCCGCAAAATTGCGGGGACTTGCACATGAAGCTTGCGAACATGCTTGAGTTGATATTCCGCAGCGCTGTCTTAGCCGCGCTCCTATCTCCGCTGTTGCTAGTAATTTTCAATCCCGGACCAGCGGCACGCATGTGGGCGCAGGGCAGGATGCGACGGGTCCTTGCGCTGGGCATGCTTTTTCTTTCCGCAGTCATAGCACCGCTTGCGATGGAAGTTCTTTTCTTTATCGGCCCGATATGGGCGGACGGGTCAAAAGTTCTGGGTTACGGGTTTTTTGTTTTTGCAGGAAGCGCCCTGTTTGCGGCAATACTCAGCCGGTTTCGCCGCAAAGCCGGGGAAACTGACTCCGGACTGCAGGCCTTGAACAAAGCCTGTCGGTCAAATGCTTATCTGGTTTTGATTCCCGCAATCATCCTTGCCGTCTTCCTTCCCAAGACAGCCATGCTTTTCTGTCTGAGTTCGGACAGCAGAAACTTAGGCAGGCTTTATTCCTTACGGACAGCAATTGGGAAATTCCAATCGGTTAACGGTCGCTATCCCTCGGAACTTTCGGAACTGGGCATAGAGGTGCCTGAACTGTCGATCTGGGCATGGGATGAAATCAGAGACGACCATCACAGGCACAGGGCCTCCGGGGATGTGCTGCTTATGCCGGGTCTGGGAAAGCGTGAACTGATGGCTACATTTTGTGCAGACGCATACGTCCGGAAAAAGCGTATTGTAAACGGAGTCCTTCGTACCGTAAGTGTCCCGGTCGGGAAAGCTTCTCTGGTGGGAGATTTCAACGACTACGACCCGGCAGCTCATCCCATGAAGCGGAACCAGACGCGCATGGAGATTACCGTTCCGCTTAAGCCGGGCACTTATGAATACGGCTTCATCATGGACGGCAATGAAACTCCACGCCGCCAGGCGGACACACGGGAAAGACTGGTGACTGAAAACGTCTTCACCACCAGGGCCCCTGTCGATGATGCCGGGAAATGGATTTATGACCCTGAAACAGGTCGTATCATTATCGGCTGCACCGGACGCACAAAAAAAAACGGAACTCCCTGGTATCAATACTGAAACTCACTTCTTGCCGCCGATATAACTCTTAATAAAAATCCAGACTAAAAACCCACCTGCAATGCCGTTCTTGCTATGCTGTAAGACCTGACAGACCCCTCCTGATTATGGAGCGAATAATCGGCCTGAACTTTGAATTTATGCCCGTCGATTAAATAGTTGAGTCCGACTCTTGTTTCAGTCTGGATATTGCCGCCTACACCGGTATCCGGCTCCCACCAATCGAAACGCACAACACCCTGGAATTTCGGATTGAAGTAATAGCCGGCCTGAGTGTAGACTGTCTGCTTGCCGGGCGATACAGTTTCGGAAGTGGCCCCGTGTCCGGCCGCGTATTCTGCTTTCACGGACCATGGCATGCGTGCCCAGGAAGCTTCTAAACCCCAGTGTTCGTTAAGAATTCTGTCCGCCGTACCGTGGCCATGATAGCCTGCCACGCCGAAATGGATTCCCGGTGCCGCTTCAAAAACCACCCTTGCCGCCACGTCTTTGTCCCGGTTTGCTTCGGAGGAGTTCGGTCCTTCTCCGTTAAAAATCCCCAGATAGGCCGTCCAGAATCCCCGGCGCAGTTCGGCCATAACCCCTACGTCATAGTAATCGGACCAGCCCAGGACTTCGCTCTGTGCCGCTCTTTCAATGGTCTCCAATTCACGCGAGGATGCAGTGCCTTCCATTCCGAACGGCGGCTCGAATTGCCCTATTTGAAAAGACAAGCCCGGGAACCGATCCCACCCAGACAGGACAATGCCCACGTTCTTAAGAATCATGGTCTTAGGGTCGACCTGCCCCGTTATTCGGCTTCCTCCCTGGGCAGAGGTATGAAGATTGAACGGTTTTGCCGGATCCAGCACCACGAACCAGCCTGCATGGGGATGAGGATTCCCGGAGAATTCTATTTCAGCACGGCGGACGGCAAAGCCGTCCATATCGTTGGCTTTCTGGTCATACGAATACCAGCCCTGAAAAAGTCCTTTTACCTGCATATCGCCCGAACCGGCCGTCTCACTTCCTGAGACAGTTCCAGCCATTGCAAATAGAAAAATCGGCATGATTATGAATATCCGCTTCATGACAAATCTTCTCCCGATTTTCAAGATATCCCGAGTATATCAATTTAAGCCGGCGGAAAAACCCGGGGCAGGCTTTTTTTCAATCCAGGTAACGGCCGCAAATGCCAGCACACCGGCAAAAGCTCCGGCAATTATCGACATTATTCCGAAAGGCTCTCCCAGAAACTGCCATGCAAGTCCGATAATACTCCCGCTGATTATGGAAATAAGTCCGGAACTCCTGGAAGCGCGCGGCCAGATAAGCCCCAGACTGAATGCGGCGAACGGGCCCGCAGCCCTGAGCATGAATGCGAATGTGTTCATGGTAATTATATTGACGTTGTAAAAGGCGATGAACATCCCGCAAATGGTGATAAATACATTGGAAAATCTTGTTATCCGGATCAGCCAGCTGTCCGAAGCATTCGGATTGACGAATTTCTGATAAATATCCTTGGTGAAGATAGTGGAGGCACAAAGCATATTGGTGTCGGCTGACGACATTGTGGCTGCGATGACGCCCGCACATACCATGCCTGCCGCCCAGCCGGGCGCAAGGTTAAAAACAGCCGTCACCAGGGCGGAATTGGCCTCTATACCGGGAAACCTGGCCAGAGCCACCAGGCCTATGATTGCCGGAATAAATGCCATGAAAGCGGTGACTGCCGCGCCTGCTATTGCGGCCTTTCTGCAGTGATTTTCATCTTTTGCCGCGAACATTCTGGTTACCATCTCCGAACCGGAGAGGAAGGTTATGAAATACATGAAAATCAGGCTGACAATGGTCCCCCAGCCGGCCCTGGTAAAAGACATCTGGTCCGGTGGAAGAACGGCGGCAAGCCCGGACCATCCCCCTACGGCTCCGAGCAAAAAAGGCAGGGAGACACCAAGACCCGCAATGATAACGACCAGTTGGAATAAATCCGTGAATGCGTCTGCCCACAGTCCTCCCATTACGGTATAGGCCATGGTTATCAGTCCGGCCATTATAATCGCCGTCTTGAGAGGCATCCCGGTAAGCACCGCGATAATCGTACCCGAAGCAAGTATCTGGGAAGAGGTAAGAAAGAAAAGCGAGAGTATCTGGAAAACGGCGGTGATAAGGTAAGCATTCCTGCCGAAGCGGCGCCCGACCACCTCGGGAATGGTGTACGCCATGGTGCGCCTCAGCGCCGGCGCCCAGATAATAAGCGGGAGCATGCCGATTGCGGCTGCCAGGACGTACCAGCCGGCTGAAAGACCCCAGGAACCGAAGGCCTTGCCTGCAACGCCCACGGTGCTGCCGCCGCCGGCGTTATTGGCAACAAGACTCGCCGCCACCAGAACCCATGGAAGCCCGCGGCCTGCGAGCAGGTAATCTTTGCTGGACTTAATCAGGAAGCGGTTTGTTAAAAAGCCGACCAGCAGCATTGCGGCAAGGTACACCATTACAATAATCAGGGGAATGTTCATGATAAGCGCGGCCTACGACATATCAGTTGATATAAAAAGGCACATGCTTATTGAGTGTTGTATAAGTAATGGAATTGCCATTACTCATGCAACACTCAATAGTTCCCTTTTTACGCATCAATGTGTTTTGTCTGTCGGGGCGGGTTTTTACATTAAACCGTAAAATTTATTTTTCAGCGGGTCGTATCTGACTACAAACTCATATACTACGCTTCTATGGCATCGATCCTGCCTTTCATCAGCGCATAAATTAACCTGAAAGTTGCAGTTCTTGAATAACGGCTATAAATTACATTTTTACCGATAATAAAACGTGCTTCTCACAAACCGTCCTATTAGGTATGATTGTGAGAGATGCCAAAAGGCCTCCGAAAATTCCACTTTGTCTTCGAGAAAACCGGCCTTACGC
>JBDRGJ010000245.1:0-3489 GCA_043817835.1 bacterium | reverse complement strand
CCGATTATTATATTATCGCTGCCGGTTGTAAGCGTACTGCCGGCCTGCCAGCCCAGCAAAACATTGCGGCTGCCTGTTCCTAATGCCAAGCCGCTCTGATAACCAAGCAAGGTGTTGCCCTCATATGAATTGGCACTTTGGCCATACCCTGCCTGATAACCGATCGCAGTATTAGAACCGCCCGATACATTAAAATAACCGGCATAATATCCAAGGAAAGAATTATAATTTCCGATGGTGTTACTGTAACCGGCATGATTCCCCAGGAAAGTGTTGTTGCTCCCCGAATTGTTGTAGTAACCGGCATAGCCGCCCAGAAAAGAGTTGTCATATCCCGTGTTGTTGCCGTAGCCGGCATAGGATCCCAGAAAAGCGTTGTTGCCTCCCGTTGTGTTGCTGTAGCCGGCCTGAAACCCCAAAAAAGAATTGTAATTTCCAGCACTATTGTTATAGCCGCCATAAAACCCCAGGAAAGAGTTGCCATATCCCGTGGTGTTGCTGTAGCCGGCATTGCCGCCCAGAAAAGAGTTATTGCTTCCCGTGGTGTTGTTGTAGCCGGCATAGCCGCCCAGAAAAGAGTTATTGCTTCCCGTGGTGTTGCCGTAGCCGGCATAGCCGCCCAGAAAAGAGTTGTTATATCCCGCGTTGTTGCTGTAGCCGGCATAGCCGCCCAGAAAAGAGTTGTTATATCCCGTAGTGCTGTTGTAGCCGGCATAGCCGCCCAGAAAAGAGTTGTTATATCCCGTGGTGTTGCTGTAGCCGGCATAGTACCCCACGAAAGCGTTGTACGCTCCAGTATTTGCGGGCCCGGTCAGGTATCCCAGCGAAGTGGAATAGTTGGAAGTGCTGAAATGAATCAAATTCTTCACTTCAAAGATATTTCGCGGGACGTTTGTCCCTATACCGACAGACCCGTCGGCGACAGCCAGAGTGGAGCCGCCGACCGAAAAAGCGTTGCCGGTTACAGTGAATGTCGCCCCTGACAGGGTTAACTGCCCGGTCATGTAATCGCCGGCTTTTGAAACTTTTGTGTTGTCGACGGCCGTAGCGCCTGTCAAAAACGAGCCGTCCGCGGCGGGAAGCCGCATGGAACCGTCAAGCCGGACCAGTTTATCGGCGGCGTTAAAAGTATTGCCCTGCAGAGTGACGGATGAAGGCCTTAACGTCAGAGCATTGCCGACGATACCGTCTCCGGAAAATTGCCAGGAGTCGGAAACGACAGCGGATACTCCCCCTGTGGCGGAGCCGGTGGAAAGCGGGACAAATCCCGTCCCGTCCAAGCTGATTTTTAAGGCGCCCTGTCCGTTTGAATCAAAGAAGATCCTTCCCCTGGAAGCGTCCGGAGATGTTCCAAGATTGGCAAGCGTGACATATCCTGAAGCCGAAAATGTACTGGCAGACGGACCGTCTCCGACCTGCACGCTGCCTCCTGATATGTGCAGCTTTGCCTGAGGTGCCATGGTCCCTATTCCGACCTGGTCGGTACTATCCACCAGGACGGTATAGGGCGGAATACGGGTCCAGGAGTTTATTAGCCCGGCCCCCAGAGAAGCTGCCTGCCAGCCGGTTCCGTCGTAGACAAAAAGTCCGTTTGAAACCGTGTTCCACCACAGGTCTCCGGCAATGGGTGCTGCCGGCGCAGCGCCTGCAGATGTGTACTTTTTGCCGGAATGCTGAGATGCGTTTATCGCATACGGGACGCCGGTGAGCTCTTCGCGCGGAGAAAGCCTGACTCCATCCACCTCTATTTCAAGGAAAAGGGGACCCGGTTCCCATGTCACTCCTGTCGGGTCAAGCTGGGACCTGAAAAGCCCTGAAGTTATCTGCACGGAATAGGTCGGGCTGATCCATTGAACAGTTCCATCTTCAGCAGAATCATAAATCTTGAAAATCATACTTTTCGTTCCGGTGACGGCAGAATTATATTCGCGCAAGTGCCCCTGGTATGTTATTTTTACGGATTCCACGGCATGGGCAGACTGCCTTGCAGAAAACACCAGAATTACCGCCGTCAGAAGTTTTAAAATGTTTTTCATGGCTTTCCCCGCATGTCGTGGATTTTTAACATTATCAGACTGCACATTACCTTATAACCATCAGCTTGCCTGATTTGGTATTCCTTCCGGAGCAGACCTGCCATATGTAAACCCCGCTTACCACATTTTCACCCGCCTTGTTTCTTGCGTCCCACCTGAGCTTGGCCGGGACAAGCCCTGCAGGGATGTCTATTTTCCTTACAAGCTCGCCGGCCAGATTGAAAATCTTTATACTGCCTTCCGAAGGCAGATTGATGAAAGTTATTCCCTCCGACATCGTGCCGAAGTCCGGATTGCCGCCGTTGGGCCGCCAGGGGACAGGATATGCGTATACGTCATCCACATTCGTGTCAGATGTTCCGAAAAGCCCGAAAATTCCCGGAGCATTTACGGCAAGGCTCATGTTCTTCAAGACGCTGTCCCTGCCGGCATGAGACATCTTCATCCACAGCTCTTTCCGCTCATCCAGATTCCAGAGTGAAAGTGTTTTGGTTCTGACAGGGGGATTTATGCCGTCTATTATACCGTCATTGTTGGCGTCTATATAGTTAATCAAAAGAATCGGCGGCTTTCGGAAAGACTCCATTTGAACGACTCCGTTTTCGTCGCCTATGCTGAACTGGACTATCCCTTTGGGAAAAGCCCCGGAAAACACTCCGCGATTAATCTCCATTTTTGAATTGGCGGAAATAACAGAAGAAGCCTGAGGATTTACATATGAGTAAATTTCATAATCAAAAGGAATTGCATCGGCGGGAATGGTTATCCACCCGGTGCTGAAAACAAGTCTTTCAATCTGGAGCAGGGAATGATTCAGTAAAAATTTCCTGCCCAGGAAACCGTCGTATAACGCATAAGGGTCTTCCTTAATGAAGTTCCTCTCCGGGCCCGCCGGATAGAACGGCTCCCCCAGGGAAATTGTTATGCTGCTTGCACCGATTTCAGCTGTCAAGACGGGAAACATGCTGGATTTTTCAAGAGTATATTTTCCGCCTGAACTGACAGCTGCCGCAGCTGATTGACCGGACAGCAGAACTGCAATAAGCCAGGATAAGACCGGAATCGGTCTTGCGATGATATCTTCAGCTCTTTTATATCCAGCCATAATCACCTTTTAATCTCACTGATGACCCTTTCCAGGGACCTTTTTGCCTTGGCATGCTTCGGATTGATTTTCAGAACCATATTCCATTCCCTGCGCGCCCCGTCCGCATCCCCGGAACCGTAACAAACAAGCCCTCTGATATAATGAGCATGAGCGAGATTTTCAGCGGCAGCGGATATTCTTTGAATCATCGGCGTGGCAGCAGACCTTTCTTTTTTGGGTAACTCCGCCGCATGGGCTGCTCTGCCATCCGCACTTTTGGGATGCTTTTTACCGCCATATGCCCCGTACTCCGATAATTTCTCCAGATTAACACTCACCGATTCAAGCTGAAGCGGAATGCGGCTG
>JBDRGJ010000244.1:0-6503 GCA_043817835.1 bacterium | reverse complement strand
GAAAATTCACCGACCACTTTTCCAGGTTCGTGGCCATAACAGGCTACTCAATGCCGACCTTCGTGCTGGGGCTTCTGCTGCTTATGGTTTTTAACGGGGCGCTGGGCTGGTTTCCACCCGGAAGATACTCATTGGAGACCGACATACTTATACATTCCGAAACCTTCAGGCACTGGACGGGTTTCCTCCTGCTGGATTCCATTCTGAACGGCAGACTCGGTATATTCCTGGACCTTATAAGGCACCTGATTCTTCCTGCAGCTACGCTATGCTGCGCCAGCGTGGCCCTTCTTATACGCATAACCCGCTCTTCCATGCTGGAAGAACTGGGCAAGGATTATATCAGGACGGCACGGGCCAAGGGCCTGGATGAAAAGCAGGTGATAAACGTCCACGCCAGGCGCAACGCTCTCCTTCCGGTGATAACCCTTGCCAGCCTGCAGTTCGTGCGTCTTCTCAGCGGTGTGATTATAACTGAAACAGTTTTCTATTTCCCCGGCATAGGCCGGTGGGGTGTTATGGCAGCTCAGCAGCTGGACATTCCCGGGTTGCTTGGTTTCTCCCTTATCACCGCCGTTCTTTTTGTGGCCGGCAATGCCGCTTCGGACTTGTTTTACGCGGTGGCGGATACGAGGATGAGATTAGAGTGACATCCTCCGCCCCCGCAAGGGGAGCGGCATCTTTTATTAAAGAGGAACCTCCTCCGTAGCCATTCCTCCCCAGGCGTTAAGCCTGGGGCTTCCTGGCGAAGGAGAGTGAACAGCACATCTGTCCGGTTAAAAAATGCTCATCGTAGACAAAAGTTTAGAATAAACGTTTATGTCCCCCTGGAAAATTCCCCCTCTCCTTAAAATCCTCTCCCCCCAACGGGGGGAGAGGGGAGGGTGAGGGCGGGGTTGCCTATTTTAACCGGACAGATGTGAGTGAACAGCAGATATTGGATATCGGATTTATGAGCAGATTGGTTGAAAAAATCAAGGCTTCAGGGACTTTCAGGCGATTAGCCGGAAACAGGATGTCTCTGGCCGGTTTGCTGATAATCGTCTTTTTCGTCTTTCTGGCCCTGGCTGCTCCCCTGCTCGCGCCTGCCGAAAAAGGGATAAATCCGTACCTTATGCCCCAGTCCGGCTATATCCCTGACCCTTCTCCTCCGGACAAGGCCCATATTTTCGGCACAGCGGAACAGCAATACGACCTTTTCCACGGCATAGTCTGGGGGACAAGAACGGCATTCAAAGTGGGGGTGACTGTTGCTGCGGCTTCGCTCATCATTGGAATTCTGCTGGGAGCGGTTGCAGGTTTCTACGGCAGATGGGTGGACGGGATTTTTATGCGCGCCACAGACATAGTCCTTGCCTTCCCGGGCATGGTCCTGGCGGTGATAATAGTTTCCATGCTAGGCCCCGGCCTGGAAAAAGTGATGATTGCCATAGCTGCGGTTTCCTGGCCCGCCTACGCCCGCCTCGTGAGAGGGAACGTGCTTTCGGTCAAAGAGCGGGATTTTGTAACAGCAGCCAGGGCTCTGGGAGCAGGCAGCGCCGGAATTTTCTTCAGGCACATACTCCCCAATTCCGTATACCCCGTAATAATAATGGCCAGTCTGGATATCGGCACTGTTGTCCTCACTGCCGCAGCTCTGAGCTTTCTCGGGCTTGGTGCGCCGCCCGGCTACTCGGACTGGGGCCGGATAATAGCCATGTCCAGAAACTGGATTATGGGAAATCCCGGCGACCCGTTTGCCTTTTGGCACACTGTGCTCATACCCGGCGCCGCCATATTCCTTTTCGTGCTGGGCTGGAATCTGGCAGGCGACGCGTTCAGGGACATCCTGGACCCGAGACAGGAATAAGGTAAAACAGCCGTTTACAAGTTTACCGTTTACGGGATACAACATTTTGAGTTTTACCGTAAACTTGCAGACCGCACACGGTAAATCTTTTTGACAAATCTTTTTGGCAATGGCGGCGAAGACAGATTTAATGTAAAATTAACGATGTCGCCCTTTTCGCCGAGTCGCCTGCTCGCCCAATGCCCTGAAAAACATGACCGAACCTCACGACCTCTATTCCCAGCTTGCGTTTTCGGCCTCAAAAACGCCGAAAAACACCGCACTGGTCTGTTCGCATAAGAAGTGGTCCTACCACAGGCTTCTTCACTGCTGTGACAGGGCAGCGGACATGTTCTGGTCTCTCGGGATAAGGAAGGAAGACCGGGTGGTCATCGCACTGAAAAACTCTCCCGAATTTATAATAACCCATTTTGCGCTTGCCAAGCTGGGCGCAGTGTCTGTCCCGGTCAATTTCATGGTCTCAAAAGAGGAGGAACTGGGGTTTATAGTCGGTAACTGTCATGCAAAGGGTGTGGTCACACAAAAGGATTTTATAACTCCCTACCTTCATCTTCAGAAAAAACTGCCGGCGCTGAACTTTATCATCTCAACCGACCACGCAGCGCACAACGGACATATACTTGACTTCAGCCACCTTCTTAAAACCTCCCATTCCCACGCGGAGACGCAGAAAGCGAATGCCGGGCCGGCGGATGCCGCCTCAATACTCTACACTTCCGGCACAACCGGTCATCCAAAGGGGGTTATTCTCACCCACGGCAATCTTCTGGCAAACGCAAGGTCCTGCGCCCATGCGATGCATCTTACAAAAAAAGATGCTTTCCTCTGCATCCTTCCCATGTTCCATACTTTTTCCTGGACCACTACGGTCATGGCCCCCCTGCTTCTGGGCTCGAAAATTCTGATAGCCCCGCAGATAGTGCCGGCCAAGCCATGGCTTTCCGAAATGGGAAAAGAAGGAGTAACCGTGATGGCGGCGGTTCCCCAGCTTTTCTCGGTTCTTGCCAAAGAGGCAAGGGGCCTTAAAAAATTCTATCTCCGTTACTGGCCGTTCAGGAAAATGCGGTTCTGCTTTTCCGGAGCCGCGCCCTTGAGCGCTTCCATTAAGCATCTTTTCGAAAAAAATTTCGGTATTCCCCTGCTGGAAGGTTACGGACTCACAGAAACCTCCCCCGTCGTCTCAGTCAACAGGCCGCATTCCAGGAAACACGGCTCCGTGGGGCAGCCCATACCGGGTGTGACCGTCAGAATAATAGATGACCTGGGGTGCGAACTATCCTCCGGCGAAGAAGGGGAAATATGCGTGAAGGGCCCCAATGTCACCAGGGGCTACCACAGCAACCCCGCAGCCACCGTGGAGATCTTCACCCCCGACGGCTGGTTAAAAACCGGCGACATAGGAGTCATGGATGAAGACGGCTTCCTTTTCATACGGGACCGCAAGAAGGACATGATAATAGTCAAGGGTCTCAAGGTCTTCCCGGCACAGTTGGAGATGGTCCTTCACGAGCATCCCGGCGTGGCCGAAACAGCCGTGATCGGCGTTCCCGACCCGAACGGAGACGAACTGATAAAATGCTTCTGTGTGGCAAGACCGGGGCATGTCCTGGACAAAGCCGAGATAATGAGTTTCCTCCGCCAAAAGCTTGACCCGTACAAGCGCCCCCGCGAAATAGAACTCGTCGAGTCCCTTCCAAAAAACGCCCTGCAGAAAGTCCTTAAGCGGGTCCTCCGCCAGAAGGAAATCGAAAAACGCGCGGCCGCGGCTGCGGACAGAATGCAGGTGATTGCCTGACAATAATAATGCCGCCGCCGAGAACTGACCTGGCCGCCATCCTCAGCAGGACTCTGGGTTGCGAAGCCTTTCTTGTGGGAGGCGCGGTCAGAGACTCGCTGATGGGAAGGTTTTCGCCTGATCTGGACATCATCCTGCCGGAAAAGAAGAAGGGCTTCGTCCGCTCACGTGCCGCAGAAGCGGCAAAGGCCCTGGAAGGCGGCTGCTTTACTCTGGACGAAGAAACCCTCGTCTACCGGATCAGTGTCCGGAATCCCTTTCCTTTCCAGGTTGACATTTCCGCTTTTCAGGGGCCGGATCTGGAAAGCGATCTCAGAAGGCGGGATTTCACAGCCAATGCCCTGGCATATCCGCTGACGGACAAATGCGCAACTGAGAATGCAAAATGTGGGAAACCCGGAGCAAAGAAACTTAAAATCAGCAATTCGAAATCCGGCCTGAAAATAACAGGCCTGGAAGCGTCAAGGACAACGGACCCGTGCAGGGGGAGGGAAGATATCCGGCGCGGAATCATCCGCATAGCCGGACCGGAAGCTTTCCGCGAAGACCCCCTGCGGACGCTTCGCGCCTTCAGGTGCGCGGCTGAACTTGGCTGGGAATTAAGCTCCGGAACGCTTGCTGCGGTAAAAGCCGCGGTTCCCCTTCTAAGGGGAACCGCGCCCGAACGCATCCACGACGAACTGCTGCACCTCCTGGCAGCGGACAACAGCGCCTGCTGGCTGAAAAAAATGGACGGAACCGGTCTGTTGACGGCCGTTTTTCCGGAACTTGAGCCGCAGAGGAAATGTGCCGAGGTCTACTACGGCAGAGACGGAGTGCTCAAGCACTCCATCAGGGTCGTGGATAGGGTGGATTACCTGTTCGCAAACGCCGCAAAGATTTTCTCGCGCCTCCACGGCAGGCTTCTCCCGTTTCTCCGGGAAAAATCAAACCTCAAACTGGCGGCGCTTCTCCATGATCTCGGCAAGCCGCCGATGGCGAAGAAGGTTAAGGACCGGCTGAGATTCTTCGGCCATGAGGAGAAGGGCGCGGAGATGGCCGGGGCGATAATGCAGCGCCTGCGCTTCAGCAGGTCCGAAATACGCTTCGTTTCCAGGCTCACGCTCCACCATCTGCGCCCCGGCAACCTGGCGGCCAATAATTATATATCCGACAAGGCTGTTTACCGTTTTTTCAGGGACCTGGGAGAGGACGGGATTCCGCTTCTCCTTCTTTGCTGGGCGGACCACACAAGCTACCTGTCTATCGCCGAACTGCGCTCCATAGAAAAAGAAATTCAAAAACCCCCGTTTCCAATCCCGAGCAAAGGCCTCCCTGCCCAGGGGCCGGTCAAAACCCTGCGCTATCTGCAGGTGGTGAATCTGATGCTGAGCCTGTATCTCGACCGCTCTCCCGCAATCGTACAGGAACGTCTGGTTGACGGCAGGGACATCATGAACATCATGAAAATACCGCCGGGGCCCGACGTGGGGAAAGTCCTGGAGAAAATCAGGGACGCGCAGGCGGACGGAAAGATTTGCTGCCGCAGACAGGCCCTGGATTATCTCAGAAAGCTTGCCCGTCCCTAACGCCACTTCCCGAAAGTCCTATTTCTGTCTGGGTCTTTTTTTCAATTAAACATAAGCATTAAGAATCTGGCTGGCTGCGGGCTTTAAAGTTACACTAAAACAGCAGGTCAGGATGCGGCACGGCTGAAAAGGACAGAGCAAATTCTGCCGTGGTCGGATAATATCAGGAAATAATTTCATGGAATCATCGAAAAAAATCATTCTTTCAGCGATATGCGCCGTTTTAATGCCAGCCGCATTTTTTGTGAGCAATTCATGCGCCACAGTCCTTTCCACTGCGAGTGCTGAGACTGAGCTTGACGCCGCGGAGGTCATGTCCCAGGATTTGGGGGATACCGCCAATAAGGAGATTCAGGACTACTTTTACGACGGCAACGAGAAAGGCGGCATAAGAGACGGCGGAGCAGTGTACGCCGGAGATAACGCCGGCAGCGCCGCCGGCGCCAATGTCACCCAAAACGCGGTTCAGAGCGTATCAGCCACGGCTGCCAATCCTCTCAACGGCAAGGTGCCGCCTTTGGCCGGCACCGAAAAGCTTTCCACCAAGCCCGGAGTCAAGCAGAAGAATCTCGGAGATCTTACGTCTTCTCCGGACGGCAATCTTTACAAAGTGGTAAAAGAGAGCCCCTGGTGGAAGTTCTGGGATTCCAGCCGGTCAATCCAGAAAGCCGTTCCGGACAGCGACGGGTACTCATGGAATGAGCAGGGCGAGTATGTGGGCGCATGGAAAACCGTCCTTAAAACAAAAGTCGCCGGCAACCTGCAGGTGGTCAAGGGCGCTGACGGCAACGACCACTTTTACACACAAAAAGGGGGCTGGGGAACCCGGGAAGTCTACCGGGACGCTAAATATGCGACTACCTTGAGCAGCTTGAAAAATGCCTCATTGAGGGAAATAAAGGCCGGCGCGGACGACAACATCTATGCCCGCTATGCAAAAAATGCCGAAGACATCATTATGAAGATAGACCCTGTCACAAAAGAACAGAAGGTCGTTGCCAGGGTTCCTGCTGAAGTGCACATCTGGAGGGATTCCCACACAAGAATGGTGAATGACGGCAACGGTCACTCGCATGTACAAATATATTGGGAAACACACACAGAAAGGAACGGCGTGGATAAATTTGATATTACCGGTGACGGCAGGGTTTTAACCCTGTACAAAGGGAACGTTTTCGAGGAAGGTCCGGACGGAGACAGAAAACGTCTTTCCGGAGGCAAAGGCCGCTGGTCATCACATGACGATCCTCTCAAGGACGTGTTGCGATGCGATGTCAATGATTTTCACATG
>JBDRGJ010000243.1:0-3621 GCA_043817835.1 bacterium | reverse complement strand
AAGAAAGTGAGAAGATGAGAAAATCAGAAAGCTGAAGAGCGAGAAATTAAAACATGAAAAATCTATTGATAAAAAACGGGATCATAGTCACTTTGGGCGAAAAAAACCGCGTGCTTTACGGGCATTCTCTTCTCTGTGAAGACGGTAAAATAAAAAAGATCGCCCCTGTAAAAGAATTCGCCGGAAAATACGATAAAGTCATAAATGCCTCGGGCAAAGTCGTCATGCCAGGCTTCATAAACGCACATATGCATTTCTACAGCACAATGGTGCGCGGCCTTGGCAAAGCCAAATCATCCAAAGATTTTCGGGAAGTGCTGGAAAATCTCTGGTGGCGGCTGGACAAAAAACTCAATCTTGACGACTGTTATTACAGCGCCGTCCTTCCCCTTGTGGATGCGGTAAAACGCGGGACCACCACCCTGATAGACCATCATGCAAGCCCGTTTGCCGTGCGCGGCTCGCTGGATAAAATAGCGGAAGCCGTAAAAAAAACAGGGCTGAGAGCCTCGCTCTGCTATGAATTATCAGACAGGGACGGCGAAAAGATTGCGCAGGAAGGCATTGATGAAAATATACGCTTCATAAAACGCTGCAATGCCGAAAATGACGACCAGCTTAAGGCGCTTTTCGGACTCCACGCCTCCTTCACCATATCCGACAAAACACTTGCGAAGGCGGCCGATGCGGGCAACAGCCTGGGAGCCGGATTTCACGTGCACACTGCAGAAGCAAAATCCGACCAGGATTATAACGAGAAAAACTTCGGCATGCGCGTAGTTGAAAGGTTTAAAAAATTCGGCATATTGGGACCTAAGACCATATGCGCCCACTGCGTCCACATAAACGAACGCGAGATGGACCTGCTTGCCGAAACCGGCACTGCGGTGGTGCACAATCCTCAGTCCAACATGAACAATGCCGTGGGCGTGGCTGATATACTGAGGATGTTTGAGAAAGGCATTCCCGTGGGCCTGGGAACCGACGCCATGACGGTAAATATGATGGAAGAAGTCCGAACGGCTCTCTGGGCTCAGCATCTGCGCAGGAATCACCCGAATGTCGGATTTGTTGAAGCTTTCTCCACGCTTCTTTTCAACAATGCCGGAATAGCCGGCAGATACTGGAAGACGAAAATAGGAGAACTGAAGGAAGGCTGTGCGGCGGACATAATCTTGATCGACTACTATCCGCCGACGCCGTTTGACGAAACGACCTTCCTCGGACATTTCGGCTTCGGCCTGACCCAGAGTTTTGTGGATACGACCATAGCTGGCGGAAAAGTGCTGATGGAAAACAAAAAGCTCCGGATAGACATCGACGAAAAAGAAGTGGCTGCCAAGTCAATGGAATTAGCGAAAAAACTCTGGGAAAGGTTTTAAAACCAGGGGAGAGGGTAGAGGGTAGAGGGGAGAGTATTTAAGGAATTCCGGCTGGACAACAATGTTTGTTATCAAAAAACTGGTTTCGCCTTTTATGGTTCCGCCGGGACTTCTTGTCCTTCTCCTGCTTGTTTCGGGAGCGTGGTTTTTACGCAGGAAAAATCTTCAGGCGGCGGTTTTTAACATGTCGCTGGGACTGCTTTTATGGCTTTTTTCGCTTCCTCCTGCTGCCGACATTCTTCTGCGGCCACTTGAAGCCGGCCTGCATGTTCCGGAAAATCCCGACGCGGACGTCATAGTCGTTCTGGGCGCCGGGATTTATGACGGAGTCCCCGACATGTCCGGGACAGGAGCTCCCCAAGAATCGGCCCTTTCCAGGATTGTCACGGCCGTCCGCCTGCAACGTAAAATGGGCATTCCTGTCATACTTTCCGGAGGAAGGATTTTTAAAAACAGGGATGCTGAAGCGCCGGTTATGAAGCGTTTTCTCCTTGACCTTGGAGTTCCGGAAAACATGGTATTCCTTGAAAACAGCAGCAGGGACACCATCGAAAATGCCGGCCGGACCAAAGAGCTGTGCGCGCAGAAACAGTTCAAAAAACTCCTGATTGTGACCACTGCCCGCCATATGAAGCGCGCAATTTTAAGCTTCCGCAAGGCAGGCATTGAGGCAATCCCCTTTCCATGCGGTTTTAAAACTTCAAAAACGCGGCGTTACGGCTGGGCCGATCTTCTGCCCACGGCTCTTGACGCCACTGCCGGTGCCCTGAAGGAATATCTTGGACTGCTGTTCTACACTCTGGCTTACTGAACCGTCCGGATACAAAAGGAACCACAAAAGGTACATGGTTCCTTTTGCAGATGGGTCCAAATGCCTATCTTGCACAGGGACCATGGGCCTTTGCGGACCGGCCTGAAAAGGGTTATATTATTTTTATGGATAAACTTAAAACCGTCCATGGAAGAGGTGCGTCATGAGCAGGATATTAAAACTGCACATGGCTGCCGGACTTATGGCAACGCTTTTATCCGGGCATGTTGTCGCACAGATAATCGACATATCCGGCTTCCCCCGTGACAATATTAAAAGCATTTACGGACCTGATGACAGGATAGATCTTTTTGAGGCACCATCGGATGACTACAGCCGCCTGGCAGATTCGGTGGTTTCTCTCTGGCGTTCCGATAAGGTGAGATTGGAAGGCGATGTTGCCAGGCTCTCCCTGACCAGATACAGCGACCTGTTCGCCCGAACCGGAAACAAGATGTGCAGTGATGAGAAGTTCCGGGACCAGTCAAGAGGAGCGTCCTGCTCCGGCTTCCTTGCGGCTCCGGACATGATACTGACTGCGGCCCACTGCGTTGCCGGCGGCAGGGATTGCGCATCCGCCAGATTTGTCTTCGGCTTTTCCATCAAAGAACCCGGAGGTGAAACTCCGGACAGCGTTCCCGCTTCCGAGGTCTACTCATGCGTCGATATTGTTTCCATAAACCTGTCACAGGACGAAGCCGACTACGCGCTGGTAAGGCTGGACCGGCCGGTTAAAAACCACGTTCCCCTCAAAATCAACAGGGGCAAAAGCATCGCGGCGGGCGACGGGGTTTTTGTAATAGGCCATCCTCTTGGCATTCCCCTCAAGATAGGCCCGGGGGGCACGGTCCGAAGGGTTGATGAATCCGGCTATTTCGTAACCGACCTGGACACCTACAATGCCAACTCAGGCAGTCCGGTCTTCAACGCCGGGACCGGTCTGGTGGAAGGGATTCTGGTGCGCGGAGGCAGGGATTATGTTAAAAAAGACGGCTGTATCGGTTCCCACATAGTCTCGCAGGACGACGGCAGGGGTGAGGATGTTACAAACATCTCCGTATTGGCCGGTCTGATACCTGAAGACGGAAAAACGGGATATTATCAGACTGCAGCTGCGGATATTTCCATGCCGGCCATGATTGTGCCGGATCAAAGCCGGATTGACAGCATGATAAACCTGCTGAGCCGGCAGTAAACTGCAAAGATTTTAAAAAAGAGCCTCCCCCGGATTTTTTATTCGCAGGCTCTTTTTTAAAAGCCCTTTATGCCAAAGCGGAAGAAACAACGGATCGAAGCTCCTCATCATCGAAAGGCTTGCGGAGCATTCCCCTTATTCCGGCACCGGCCAGCTGGATATCTATGCGTTCCTGCTGGACCCCGGTGACTATTACGATTCTGGAGGCGGGATTCGCCGCCCTCATCTTTTGA
>JBDRGJ010000242.1:0-2709 GCA_043817835.1 bacterium | reverse complement strand
GTGGAAGCCGCCACCGGAGAAGTAAAGACCCTTGAAGAAAGGTACCAGGCCCTGATAAAAGCCGCACGGCGCACCCCGGCCATAGATATCGCCATACAACTGGGCGACCTGATACTGGAAACCGCGGTCCTGGAAAGGGCCAGCGACATCCACTTCGAACACCACGGCACTTCCCTAAGAATACGCTTCCGTATAGATGGAATACTGCAGGATGCGCTGATGGTGCCCCGCAACACCGAAATTCCCATAACCCAGCGCCTGCGTGTTCTGGCCGGCTTCGATCCCGAACCGCCTACGACATTCCGTTCCGAAGAAGGCCGTTTCCAGAAAGTCTTGCTCGGTCGGGCCATCCAGGTGCGCGTTTCCTCCTTCCCGACCATAAACGGGGAAAAGCTGGTACTGCGCGTGCTGGACCGCCAGCATCTGGGGCTCGATATAACCCAGCTGGGTCTGGAACAGGAAAGCATGACTACCCTGCGCAAGCTTATCCGCAGCCCTTACGGCATTTTCTTCATAACCGGTGCCACCGGTAGCGGAAAAACCACCTCCATGTACGCCATGGTGCGCAACATCAGTACGCCGATGATTAACATCACCACTCTTGAGGATCCGGTTGAGTACCGCCTGGAAGGGATAAACCAGGCCCAGATAAATCCCAAGACCGGATTCTCCTGGGGAGAAGGATTGCGCACCATACTGCGCCAGGATCCCGACGTTATAATGGTGGGGGAAATACGCGACCACGAGACGGCTGAAATAAGCATGAGGGCGGCCCTGACCGGACATCTTCTCTTCACAACAATGCATACCATCAACGCCGCCGGCGTAGTGGAGCGCCTCTTTGAAATGGGAGTTCCGCCCTTCCTTATAGCCTCCTCCCTGCTGGGTTCCATGGCCCAGCGACTGGTCAGGCAGATCTGCCCCAAGTGCGCGCAGGAAGCCGCTCCTCCTTCCGAAGCAGTGGTGAACGAGTTCGTCAAGTCTCTGGACCCGAAAGAAGCAAAAATGATCAAGGAAATAGTCTTCAAACCGGGCGGCAGATTCAAGCTGGAACAAGGCTGCCAGGCCTGCCGCAACACCGGTTACATGGGTCGGACAGGTATATTTGAGCTTATGATAATGAACGAGGAACTGCGCAAACAGGTTCTGGCCCACGCTTCCACGGACGTCCTGCGGCGCACTGCCGTTCAAACCGAGAGTATGCGAACCCTTCTCATGGACGGTCTGAGCAACGCCTGGGCCGGACACACCACCCTTGCGGAAGTGATACGTGTAACGGCCACAATGGTATAACCGCTGCTAAGGATATCAGATATTGGCTGCAACTTCAGGTGCCACCCTTTTCATAGGCATATTTCCGGAAAGCTTCATCCAGGCCGTAAAAGCCTGTATCGCTTTCAAACTGCCGCTGTGAACGGGTTTACTGAGCTACGCATAAGTAATGAACATGTTCAAGTCGTCAATGGCCCGCACATCCCTTCCCGGCAAAAAAACTGCGGTATTAATAAGCGTACTCAAAAGCCCTGAAGATTTGGAACTGCTTTTCCGGGAAAGGTGGTATCGTATTCCGCAAGAGTATGCCCCCAGGCGGACCTTTACGCATATAGCCTTTTACCAGCCATCCAGTTTCGGCAAAGATGCCGGCAAGATACGCTACTACGCCTCGGTCAGAAACTGCAGGCCAGCCGCCCGCCTTGAGCTTATGCCGGGCGAACGGTTCCATCCCGGGGCCAAACAGACATATCTTAGGTATGCCGTTTCCGGTTTACGCAAACTGAAAAGACCTGTACTTAACAGAGGCCGTGAACGGGTCTGTTTCGGCTTCACCACTATCGGCAGGCTGATGATGGCCCACGACATCCGCAGTCTCTTCGGTGTGCCTCCGCTGGAAAATATCCTGCATGAAAAGCTTATGAAGGCCGGACTGAAGTTTTACCCGGAGCACCCGGTTCTCTGCCGCGGTCGGTGCCGATACAGGCTGGATTTCGCACTGTTCTGCCGGAGGGGAAAGCTGGATATAGAATGCGACGGCCGCAAATGGCATTCCAACCCCGCCGTCAGAAAAAAGGATGCGGCAAGGGATGCATGGCTCAGACGCATGGGATGGAACGTGATACGCCTTTCCGAAAAAGATATCATCCGGGATATGCGGCGCACCATGCTGCAGATAAATAAAGCGGTCGGCAAACTGGGAAAACAGGATGGGCCGCATATATGAAAATACCGATAGATCTGAAGAAATTTTTGAGGACAGCCCTGACCCATATGGAAGGCGGGGTGGAAGCGGAAGAATCGATTTTCCTGGCAGCCTCCGAGCTTTACCCGGGTTATGCAGAGGATGTCACTGAAAAAGTCATATACGAGCTTTTTAAGCTGGACCCTGAAGGCGCCACGGAATTCGCGGACCTTATCAGGATGCTGCTTACGGCGGTGGAAAACTCGGCGAGACCCGGCGTGATAGAACTGGAAACAGCGGAAGAAAAACCGCTCCACCTGTCGCCGGACATAAGAGCAGGTGCAGTATATAATCATTCCAGTCTGGAAAACCATACTCTGAACCCCGAATCAGTATCATGGAAACTGATTCTGATTTTGACAGCCGCAGCGGTTTTGTTGTACTGGAAGATAAAATAGAAGGTGACCAGGCCATTAGCCTGAAAGTTGCAGTTGACTGCAACTTTCACCCCATAGGGGCCGCCCTTTTCCGAC
>JBDRGJ010000241.1:0-2357 GCA_043817835.1 bacterium | reverse complement strand
GCAAAGCGCCTGCCCGCCGTCTGTGTGGCGGGAAGCTTTGCCCAAAAGAATGCAGAGCTAGCGCTCTGCCGCTACAGTTTAAATGTAAAGGACTGTTAGCGCCAGCACACTAGTTTTTCAATTGTAGCATGCCGATTCATCGGCGATTTTCAAAGACGCCCAATAAATTGGGCAGCTACACTTTGTGCGGACTGAAAAATGACGGTTTACAACAAAACCCGGAATGCAGTAGTTTCGGGAAAGGTGGACAAGGCGGAAGATTTTAAAAGCCGGCTGGCCGGGCTTATACCCAGGCGTTTTCTGGGGCCGGAGGAGGGGCTTTGGATAGGATCCTGCGCGTCTATACACATGCTTTTCATGAAGTTTGCGATAGACGCCGTCTTCCTGGACAAGAACATGAGGGTTGTACGCATCATCCGCAGCCTTAAGCCATGGAGGTTTTCGCCCTGGGTTTGGGGCGCCGACAGCGTGCTGGAATTGCCGGCCGGAAGAAGCGATGGCAGAATAACAGAGGGGGATACGCTGGAAATAACGGCCGTTATAGTTCCGCCTATGGAATCGTAACGCAAGGATATAGTAAACTTTTTTTGCGGTAAACCGTAAACGGTAAACCTGCCTGCCCGTAATATCAACCCTGCCGCATCGGTTGGTAAATCAGGCAGGCGGGTAAACGATCATTTTTTATGGCTCTAACAAAGGGACTTCAGCGGAAAAAGACCGTAAGGGAAATCCTTCTGGAGCACAAGCTTCTGGAAGAAGCCAGGATAGCCGAAGCCGAAGAAGCCGCCAAGAAGGAGAACAAGTCCATACAGCAGGCTCTGGTGGACCTAAACTTGCTTTCCAGGCCGCAGCTTCTGAAAGTGCTGTCGGACGAATGGCGGGTCAAAGCCATCGACCTGGAGAAGATGGAGGTGGACAAGGAGATAGTCCAGATCATCCCCGAATCCGCAGCCCGCAGGCACATCGCGATCCCGTTCGCCAAGGAAGAGAGCGTTCTCTTTGTGGCAATGGCCGATCCCCGCGACTTTTTCGTTTCCGAGGACATAAATCTCAGAACCGGCCTTGAGGTAAGCGCCTACCTCTCCCTTCCCCAGGACATAAACAAGCTGCTTGACATAGCCTACGGCAAGGGCGAGAACGCGGCCATGGAACAACTGCTCTCCTCTATGGCCGAGACGGCGGCCGGCAAGGAAGGCGCTTTGCCGGGTGCCGAAGAGGGCGGTATAGAGGTTCAGAAGGACGCTCCTCGGGCCGATATCGCGGAGGTGGACGCCAGCGCACCGGAGGTGGAAAAGCTTGTCAATGCCATCATACTGGGAGCTCTCTCCACCAAGGCCTCGGATATACACTTAGAGCCTTTTGAAGACCCGAACGGCAAGAACAGCAAGGTGATGATCCGCTACCGGGTTGACGGAATGCTCAGGGTCGCCAATTTCACCATCCCCTGGCTGTACCGCAGCGCCATCATCGCCAAGATAAAGATACTGACGAACTCCATGAACATAACGGAGCGGCGCATACCGCAGAGCGGAAGGATACAGATCATAGCCAAAGGCAATCCCATAGAGTTCCGCGTGGAGATGGTGCCGACTGTCTACGGGGAATCATGCGTGATGCGCATCCTTGACAGGGCCTCGGTGCGGGTCGACATTAAGGTCATGGGATTTATGCCGGACACGGAAAAAAAGCTTCTGAGCCTTTTCGCGGGGATAGGGGGAAAGAAAAATTTCGGTCTGGTTCTGGTGTGCGGGCCGACCGGCTCGGGCAAATCCACCACCCTTTACGCTTGTCTGAATTACGTCAACCGTCCGGACATAAAAATACTGACGGCCGAAAATCCGGTGGAATACAACATAGACGGCATAGTACAGGTGCCGGTCAATCCCGACATCAAACTCGGGGAAAACAAGAAATTCGATTTTCCCACGGCGCTGCGCTCCTTTATGCGCCTTGACCCGGATGTCATAATGGTAGGGGAAATCCGCGACGAGGAGACGGCCCACATAGCCCTGGAAGCCGCCATGACCGGCCATCTCGTCTTTTCCACCATACACACAAATGACGCTGCGTCGGCGCTGGAGCGCCTGACGCAGATGGGTCTTCCGTCTTTCATGGTGGCCAACACGATGAAGGCGGTCCTGGCTCAGAGGCTTTCGCGCAGGCTTTGCAAAGACTGTAAAGTGGAAAGCGAAATATCCCCCGAGGATATGGCTGTGTTCAAGTCAAACGGAATCAAGGTGGAAAACGGGCAGAAGATGTTCAAACCGAAAGGCTGCGATACATGCAAGGAGTCGGGCTACAAGGGCAGGGTCGGAATGCACGAACTGCTGGTGCTGGATGACAGCATAAGGCTGCAG
>JBDRGJ010000240.1:0-2549 GCA_043817835.1 bacterium | reverse complement strand
GCTCCCAATGTAACTGTTGCCCCACAGTTCCATCGCCTCCTTCATCCTCCCCCTCCATTGAATTCGGTTGCCGCTCAGGTAACTGTCGTCCCACAGCATTTCCTGATATATGGCGCAGCGCGTACACGGCAAGTCGTCCCGGGGGGGTGATGCTCCCAGAAGCATCCTGCGCGCGTATTGTATCTTCTCGGTATTAAGACTGTTTTGCAGTCCGTCCCGGAAAGCGTTGCCGCCGAACTCTCCCCGAAGGTTGTTACAGCATCCCAGGACTTTCCCATCCCAGTTGATCTGGGGTTGATTCCAAAGCTGGTAGCAGCAGTAATCCTGAAGAAGTCGCGTTTTATATTTTCTGCGATGTTCGGCTAAATCCGAGACCGCCGCCCCCGGCTTCCGGCGGAAGCGCTCCAAGTCATGGACAGTATCATACCTTTCGTCAAAGTTCATGGTTGACTGAAAAGACATCTTCAAGTCTTGGGCCAATTCCCGGGCTTTGACTTCATCGTGCTCGTTATGCCGGAAAACGATGAATTTCCAAGTTAGGGCAGGATAGACGGATTGATGTCTTTCCTTAAAAGCATTGATTTTTCTTATATTTTCGAGGACGCGGTCGAAATTGCCGTTCACCCTGAAAATACTGTAGGTTCCGGCGCTGGCACCGTCGATAGAAACAACAATGCTTCTGAACTGATATTTCACTAAAGCTTCCAGTAGTTCCTCGTTGGAGGAGTTCAGGTTCACTCCGGTGTTTGCAGTAAGTGCAACATGTTTTTTGCAGGCGTATCGCAGGATATCCGGCAGGTCGGGGTTCAGAAATACCTCCCCCTGGTTGGCCAGCTCGATTTCGCGGATTTCAGGATTATCATCCAAAAGTTTTTTAAAATCGGCCAACTTCAGTGTTCCGTTGCCAACAGGCTGGCCCAGCGTTCCCTTCCCGGTACGGCGGCACGAGGGACAACGGAGCTGGCATACAGAAGAAGCTTCCAGCCTGATCCGTTCAGGAACGGCTATTTTTATTCCAGCGTTCTCCTGCATCATTTTCAGCCCATAGGGCATATTTCCGGCTGATTCATTAAAACGCCGTGCTCCGAAGGGAATAAAATATTTTCTGCACATTAACAAAAAGAAAGCACGGAAAATGGCGCTAATCAACGCTAAAACAGCAAATTGCTATCTTTTCAAATATTTTCCGGACCGGGAATTGTGTGCTATTTCCAATGACGCAGGAACTCCGCTATCCCTTTTATGGCCGGTCCGAGCTCAAGGGCGATGAGCAGTATTATTATTATTTCCAGCAGCTGGTCGCGTCGGGCGTTTATCTCTCCCTGAAGAAGTTCGGATATCCTGGCGAGGGTTTCCATTTTGCGGGCCACGCTTTTGCGCCAGTCATCGAAACGGAACTCCTTCCCGGCCTGCCGGAAAATTGTGGCAAGATAAGGGTCGCCGACCGTTTTGAGGGAATTCTCCACCCTGCCCAGGAATTCCGAAAATTCTATATATCTGCTGCTTGCATCTTCGGCCATGCGGGAGTAGAAATTGCTGAGTATGCCTCTGCGCGACCTTGATTCGAGGGAATCGTAAAGGGCCGACAATTTCTCCTCAAGCAGATTGTCATAGTAGCGCATCTCAAGCAGGTGCGTCAGGCTGAACTCTATCACTTCCGCCACATCCTTCTGTCCGTCAGGCTCCACAAGAAGGGCGCTGTCCCAGTCTATGACAGCCAGATCGTTTTCGCCGTACTGCAGGGCGTTTTCCGTTATCTGCCTGCGGCTGTTTTCGGAAAGCTTATCGACGGTTTCAGCCAGTATCAGGCCCGGCACATCTGCTCTGGAAAGAAGATCGGCCGGTTTTTCCACCCCGTCCAGCTTTTCGATGAAATAAGTGAAGTAGTCCTCAAAAGTGTCCCAGTCCGCGGGGTTTTTAATGGCAGGCATTATCTTTTTTTTCAGGCTTTCTTTCTCCGCAAAAGCGATCTCGTCTATTTCCTGGGAGGCTTCTATTTCGGCTGCCAGCAGAACCAGTTCGCTCCAGGAAGTTCCCACCGGTATGGGCAGTTGTATCGTGACCGATATCACGCCGTAATCCCATATTTTGGCCGAGATATCCGTCCTGAATTTCTGTCCTCTTACGGGAATATCTTCATCGCCGAGACTGAGGGTAAGAGGAGCTTCGCGTATGATTATGGCTTTGCGCAGGTCTGTGGTGAGCCTGAAGCGGCTGCTTTTGGAATCCTCGGATAGATGCCGTTCGGCCTTTGCAAGGGATATCTCCCCCCCGACGTCGAAAACACTGAGGACCAGGATCGAACCTTTGAGAATTTTTATTTCAGACATGTATGTTATTATGCAACACAAGAAACTCAAGCAAAACAAGAAACACAAGCAAAAACAGCAAATCAGAAAATGAAAGCAGCAACTATATATTGTCAACTCCTGAAAAACGGCTAACAACGCCGTTTTTCAGGAGCATTTCGATGGAACGATTTATATCAACAGTTGCAAATCCGGCCTGAATTAGCCCCCTCACCCCAACCCTCTCCCTTGAGGGAGAGG
>JBDRGJ010000239.1:0-2624 GCA_043817835.1 bacterium | reverse complement strand
TTGATCTGCCTGACCCCTTTGCAAACGTGATAAGGGTTGCGCACAACGATTAAATAATCGCATCCCCTGAAGTGCCGTTTTACCGAGAAGCCTTTCCATTTATCCGGTATGCAGGGATCGATGAGCAATCCCTTGTAATCGGCCCTTACTCCCAGGATCCAGTTCGATATCGCTACAAAATTCCACGCGGCTGTTCCCGTAAGCCAGCTGTTCTTTCCTTCGCCGAAGTTCTTGTGGTCGCGCCCGGCTATCATCTGACAGTAGATATACGGCTCAACCTTGTGAATATCGGGAATATTGTTCTTTGTCGCGGGGAGTATCGCCTTGTAATATTCAAACGCCTGATTTCCTCTCCCCAGGATACATTCCGCTATCATTGCCCAGGGATTCGGATGGCAAAAAATGGCGCCGTTCTCCTTGAGGCCCGGAGGATATATTGAGATGGAGCCGAGCTCGTGATGGAACTCCGAGTAGGGCGGGGTAAGTATCATTATCCCGTGTTCAGTGGCAAGGTGTTCTTTGACCGAATCCATGCATTTTTTCGCGCGATCAAGTGCGGCAGTGCCGGATATTACTGCCCAGGGCTGTGTTTCAAGGTATATGCGCCCTTCTTTGCATTTATGCGACCCGACGGGCTCCTTATCATCTGTAAAACCTCTTAAATACCAGCTGCCGTCCCAGGCGTACTTATTGACGGACGCTTTCATTTTTTCGCCGATGCTGTTGTATTTTTTTATGTCCGCTTTCTTTCCATTGAGCTGCGCCAACTTTGACATCTCGGCAGCTGCCGCGACGAGCATTTGCGCCACCATCACAGATTCTGCCTTGTTCTTTTTCCCGCCGAGATTGAGGCAGTCGTTCCAATCGGCGAAGAACATCAAAGGCAGCTTGTGGGGGCCCAGATTCTTCATTGTGTAGCCGATGGCCCTGGCGAGGTGATCGTACATAGTCGCTTTTTTGCCGGATGCGAAAGGCACCTTCTTTTTCAGGAATGCGGCATCCCCGGTTTCCTTGATGTATCCTGCCACAGAGAATATAAGCCAGAGATGGTCGTCGCTGTAATTCTTCTCGTTGCTTATGGCTTTTTTTGTCAGAGGGGAGTACTGGTGAAGGGCGTTGCCTGCCTCGAACTGCGTGCTTGCCAGGTCAACTATCCTAGACCTGACCTTTTCCGGTATCTGGTGAACGAATCCCAGGGTATCCTGGTTCGAATCTCTGAATCCCATCCCCCTGCCGATGCCGGATTCATAATAGGAAGCGGACCTTGACCAGTTGAACGTAGTCCTTGCCTGATACTGGTTCCATATATTGACCATGGCGTTCACGTCAGTATCCGGCGTATCCGCGCGGAAGTGGCTCAAATTCTCTTCCCAGTACTTTTTCAATGCTTCAAGCTCCTTGAGCACCGATGACGGCGACCCGAACTTCTTTGTTATGCGCGGAAGATCACCTTTTTTTTCGCTGTAGCCGAGAAGGAAAATGAGGGTCTTTGTCTGCCCCGGCTTTAATTTAATGTTCATGAACTGGCTTCCCACGGGCGACCATCCGCTTGCTATTGAATTGCTTCCTTTTCCGGCTTTGACCGCCGCGGGAGCTTCAAGCGACCCGTATTGGCCGAGGAATGCCGTCCTGTCGCTGTCAAAACTGGCGGCTTTCATATTCGTGCAGGTGTGGTAAGCAAAATAGCTTTTCTCCACCCTGTAGCGCGACATATGATAAATGACGTTGTCCTTAAAAACAGTTTCACCGATGTTAAGATTGTACTGGTAATCTGTCATGTCGTTCAGCGCGTCCCAGAGGCAGAATTCTATGAATGACGCGACCGTAAGGTCCCTTGTTTGCTTCGTCTCGTTCTTTACTTCCATCATCCAGACCTCAAGGTTCTCGCCGAGCGGAACGAAGTAAGTTGTCTTTGTCCTGATGCCGGAATAAACGGAAGATATCGCGGTGTATCCTATGCCATGGCGGCACTCGTATTTATATTTCCGCAGGTCCTTAAGCACCGGTTGCCAGGAAGCGGACCAGAAATCCTTCGAATTGTTATCTCTTACATACAGGTACCTGCCGCCCCTGTCCATGGGGATATTGTTGTATCTGTACCGCGTCAGCCTTCGCTCTTTCGCGTCCCTGTAAAAGCTGTACCCGCCGGCGGTATTGGACATTAAGGCGCAATAGTCCTCGCATCCAAGATAATTTATCCATGGAAGCGGAGTATCCGGCCTCGTTATGACATATTCTTTCTGCTCGTTATCAAAATATCCGTATTTCAACTTTATCATCCTTTCTTTACTCTAAAACCAGAACTTTTATATCGGCGCCTTTTATCTCAAGGAACATGGAGCCTTCGGATGCCGTGTGCGCGCCGCCGTTCAATATGTCCTTGGCCCCTTTGTATTTTCTCGGCAGTTTGATGATGGGCGACTGCGCAATGCTGGAATGGTTTATGATGTACAGGACGATTTTTTCCCCGCTCAATACGGCCATTTCAACATTAGTTGAATTCGTTATCTTGAACTCCGGCTCCGGAAGGTGCTTTCTTATGAAGTTTATAAGCTCCTTGTTCTCATCGTTCAAGGCGGATAAGAAGAGGCTGAATGCCGCGTATATCACACGGCCTTTTCCGA
>JBDRGJ010000238.1:0-11535 GCA_043817835.1 bacterium | reverse complement strand
CGCAGTCTCGACGGAGAGACAAAAAGCCAAAAGTCGCCACCACATGCTGTTTTTGGCCAACCAAAAACAATTCTCCGTCGGAGAGAAAAAAATGAAATTCCTAAAAACAGGCAATTTCAGAGCGTCACTGCGGAAGTTGGGCTAATTACAGTCATAGAAGGGCGGTTTAAAGTCCAGAATATAACCAAAAAAGGTATAATTTAAAATATCCGGAACGACTGGGGATCAGGTGTGGACATAAAAAAAACGCTCTCCATAATAAAGTACGGCGCAGCAGACCTTGTAAGTGAAGATGAACTGCGCAATAAGCTTCGCCTGGGACGGTCCCTCAGGGTGAAGCTGGGGGTGGATCCCACCAGTCCGGAGCTGCATCTGGGCCATACTGTTGTTCTGAACAGGCTGAGGGCTTTCCAGGATTTGGGGCACATTGCGGTTTTGATACTTGGTGATTTCACGGCCCGCATCGGCGATCCGTCCGGAAGGGATGCCACAAGGCCTGTCATTTCGGCTGAAATCGTAAGAAAAAACGCTGAGACTTACACCAGACAGGCCTTTCACGTACTTGACCCGTCCAAAACCGAAATAAGGTTCAACAGTGAGTGGCTTATGTCTTTTATTGAAGGAAAGGGCGGGGAAATGCCGCAGTTTTTAACTTCCTTAAGCCGAATAACGGTTTCACGCCTGCTGGAGAGGGAGGATTTTAAAAGCAGGATGGCTGCAGGCAATCCGGTCAGCATGCTGGAATTCCTTTATCCCGTTTTTCAGGGTTACGATTCCGTGGCTGTCAATGCCGACGTGGAACTGGGAGGCAGTGACCAGATCTTCAATCTGCTTGTGGGCCGCGATATTCAAAAAAATCACGGTCAGGAGCCCCAGGTGGTAATGACATTTCCGCTGCTTATTGGCACGGACGGGACCAGGAAAATGTCCAAATCCTACGGTAACCACATAGCTCTGATTGATACCCCTCAGGATATGTTCGGCAAGGTGATGTCGGTTTCCGATGAGCTTATGATGGCCTATTACGGGCTTCTTACTTCCGAGGATACGGCTGCGGTGAACGCCATGCATCCCATGGAGGCCAAGAAAAAGCTGGGCAGTCTGCTGGTTTCCAGGTTTCATGGGGCCGATTCAGGAGAAACCGCCAGATCCGGTTTTGAAAACGTGTTCAGCCGGAGAGAATTGCCGCAGGATATACCTGTCTTTCATGCGGCATCGGGCGAGCGCATTTCCTGCCTCGTTTTTTCGGCCGGGCTGGCCCCAAGCATGAATGAGGCCAGACGGCTTATCCGACAGGGGGCCGTGAAAGTCGACGGAAAGAAGGTCTCCGAAGACGTTCCGCTGGAACTGCCCGGAGAAAGGGTGCTTCAGGTCGGCAGAAGACAGTTCTGCAAACTTATCCCGGGCAAATAGAAGGCGGGAAAGCACGCATAAGGTTGCAGGTCACCCCCGTCGCAATAAAGCCTGGCTGTTAAACAGGGCGACTATCTGTATTCCCATGCGTCTTTTCATTGCTCTTCCGGTCACAGGCGAATTTCTGCGCCGGACCCTGGAACTTCAGGACAGGCTGAAGTCTGCCGTGACCGGCGTAAAGTGGGTGGAGCCTGCAAATATTCATCTGACCCTGCATTTTCTGGGGGAAGTTTCTTCCGACCGCATGGAAGCCATCAAGGCGGCGATATCGTGTGCCGCGCATTTCAGGAAGTTCCATATCGCCCTTGGCGGGGCAGGAGCTTTTCCCGGTGTTTCCAGCCCCCGCGTTCTCTGGGCCGGAATAACTGAAGGGTCTGCGGAGCTTATCCTATTGGCGGAGGTTTTGGGAAAAGGTCTGAGCGAAAACGGATTTACGGCGGAAGACCGGAGATTTTTTCCCCACATTACTATCGGAAGAATCAGACGGCCGCAGCAGATTCAAAGTCTGGATGAAATTCTGCAGAAGGCTTCGTCCTTTGCCGAACCGGCTGTTTTGCCGGTTGATTCCGTTGAGCTGATGGAAAGCAAGCCTGCGGCAGCAGGCACTTGTAAAGCGGCAGCACCACCCGACAGCGCCAGCCCTTCCCAAGACCGCAAAGCGTGGGAGGACGGCAAGAGCCGAGGCCGGGAGTCCCGTTTTGATGAGCCAGAGGCTCAGAAACGGGACGGCCGGAGGCCGTACGGCGGAGCCGAGGCTGAAAGTGCGGCGGAGCCGCAGTACTTTAGGCCCGTTATGGGGAATTGCGTAAGGGCAAAGTGCAGGCTCGGACCGTCCGGTCCGATATACAATACGCTTCATGTCCAGAGGTTTGATCATATGCCGGGCAGAGCACTATAAATGAAAAAATTTATTATTGTAACGACAGCGTTTGTTTTCCTTGCTTCCCTTTATTTTTTCTGGCCGGGGGCCGAAGTAAAAATCGATATACCGGAAGGAAGCTCGGCCTCACAGGTGGCCCGCCAGCTTAAAGAGCGGGGCATAATACTCAGTCCGACCTGGTTTAAAATAGTGGTGAGGATTACCGGAACCGCCAGGAAGATAAAGCCCGGGGAATACGTCCTTAAGAAAAATATGTCGGCTGAGGAAGCGCTTATGAGACTCGTTGCCGGCAGCAGGGACTACATAAAGATTTTGATTCCGGAAGGCTGGCGTATGGAGCAGATAGCGGAGCGTCTGGAGGCCAACGGGGTCACTTCAGGAAAGGAATTCACGAAATTGGTCATGAAAGACAGACTCGAAGGACGCCTTTTTCCTACCACTTACCATCTGGAAAAAGGCATGGACCCGGCCCGCGTGACAGCCCTTATGACCGGCGAATTCGACAGGCAGGTAAAACCGATGCTTGACGCGGAACTCCCGCCGGGGCTGACTCCGGATAAAGTCCTGATTCTGGCGTCCATAGTGGAAAGGGAGGCTGTTGTAGTCACGGAAAAGCCCCTCATAGCTGCCGTATATCTCAACAGAGTCAGGCGGAAAATGCCGCTGGAAGCCGACCCCACGGTGCAGTATGCCCTGGGTTACTGGAAAAAAGGGCTGACATTTAAAGACCTGAAAATCAAATCCCCCTACAACACTTACGCTCATCCCGGCCTTCCTCCAGGGCCCATCTGCAATCCCGGATATGACTCCGTTCATGCCGTCCTGAATCCCGCCAAAATAGACGCTCTTTATTTCGTCGCAGACAGAAAGGGCAAGCACATCTTCAATACCAGCTTCAGCGAGCATAAAAAAGCCAAGCGCAGGGTTGAAGATGAAGCAAAGGTCAAAAAGTAGGCTCAGGTCCGCGATGCCTCAGTAGTTTTGCGTTCAGATGATGATATATCTTGATAATGCCGCTACGACCAGAACCGCCCCGGAAGCAGGCGAGTTGATGGTTCATTTGCAAAAGTCGCATATCGGAAATGCATCCGCTCTGCATGTTCCGGGGATAGAGGCAGCAACATATATTGAAAGAGCCAGGATCATTATCGCCGGAAAAATAAACGCCGACCCGGACGGGATTGTTTTTACTTCAGGAGGGACTGAATCCAATAATTTTGCCCTTAAAGGCACGGCATTTGCCAATGCGGAAAAACGCAATCACATAATTATCTCGGCAATCGAACATCCCAGCGTTTTGGCCTGCGCGCAATGGCTCGGGACGCGGGGATTTAAAATCGACTGTATCCCCGTGGACAGCCGGGGCTTTGTCAATCCGGAGGATATCGAGAAAACCATAAGAAAAGAAACAATTCTGGTATCCGTGATGCATGCCAACAATGAAATAGGCACAATCGAGCCGATTGCCGAAATAGGCGCCGTATGCAGAAGAAACGGGATTTATTTTCACGTTGATGCATGTCAAAGTTTTACCAGGGCAGAACTTGACGTTGTAAAACAGAATATTGATTTGCTTAGCATAAGCGGTCACAAAATTCATGGTCCCCGCGGGATTGGCGCGGTGTATATCAGAAAAGGGGTGAAAGTTTCCCCCCTTTTACACGGCGGGGGGCAGGAAAACGGGCTGCGTTCCGGAACATACAACACAGAAGCTGTCGCCGGATTCGCCAAAGCAGTGGAAATTTCAAAGCCGGACGCAGTAAGAAGGATGTCAGCCTTAAGAGACTATTTTATCGGCGAAATACAAGGTCGGATTAACGATGTAATATTAAACGGACCTTCGGAAAAACGCATATGCAACAACATCAGTCTTACCTTCAAGAAAGCAGATGCGCAGAGCATATTCAGAAAACTGAACAAAAAGGGTATTTTTATTTCAACCGGCGCGGCATGCACATCAGGAAAAACCTCATCCAGTCATGTTCTAGCGGCTTTGGGAAATAAGGATGCGGAAATTTACGGCGCGATACGCGTAAGTTTAAGCAAATGGACTACGAAAAAAGAAATAGACATTACAATCGAAACTTTATCGGAGATAGTATCTAATGAAAGGCAACGGACCGCAGATGCCGGAATTTGAGGACGAAATAGATCTGGTCGGCGTTCCCTGCCCGCAAAACTCCGTCAGGGTTTTGCTCAAACTCGAAGGAATGTCAGCTTCAACGGTGCTTAAAATTACGATGGACAACGGCGAGGCATTTAAAAACGCAACCGAGGCGATTACGGAAGAGCGCCACAAGATTATATACACAGATACAGACCGTGGTCATAGAATAATTTTCGTTAAAAAAGGCAATTAATATGGTTCCACGCAGGATATGCAGTAAATGTGTGCTTCCTGAAAGCAAGCCTGATATATGGCTTGACGACACGGGAATTTGCAGCTTGTGCGCCGAATTCGAAAAGAAGCGGAAGTGTGAAGACATAGACACGCCGCTTGAGACTGATTTTGTCAGGATATTGAATCAAAACCGGGGGAAAGGAGAATATGACTGTCTTGTGATGTGCAGCGGCGGCAAAGACAGCACTGCGGCTTTGTATTACATGAAAAAACGTTACAAGCTTAATCCCCTGGCTTTCACCTTTGATCATGGCTTCGAAACAGATGAAGCGCTTGAAAATATTCACAATGCGGTTAAAATATTGGGTGTTGATTTTCTCTATTTCAAGACCGAATTCATAAAGGACATGATTTCGGAGATTCTTAAAACCGATTCGAAAGCTGTCATATGCCATCCGTGTTCCATCTGGTATATGGACCTTACTTTTAAAATGGCCGAAAGATTCAATATACCGATAATCATCGCAGGCTGGACTAAAGGGCAGTCAACGAAACAGCCGCTCATGTCAAAGTGCGGCTGCAGCGTGCATCAGCCGGGATTTGCCTCAATGGCGTCTGCGACAAGAGATTTTCTTGCTGATTGCATTAAGAAAAACCCCAAGTATAAAGGCTTTCCGGCAAGCATGGAGGAGGTCTTGGCCAGGGCTCAGAAAAAGCATAAATGCCTGGTCCTGTCGCCGCACTGGTTTCTGCCGTTTGATGCCGGGAGTTATGTCGAGATAATTCAGAAAGAGCTGAAATGGAAACTCCCGGAACTCAGCTACCCTGCCCGGTCAACCAACTGCTATCTGAATTTTATTTCAGTGCACAATTCGATGAAATATTACGGATATACGCATTATCATGCCGAGATGAGCAAGATGGTAAGAGAAGGATTGATGAGCCGGGAACAGGCCATGAAAGATCTTGAAATAAATTTTGACAGGGGTTTGTTGAATAAAATAGCCTCCAAACTGGATCATGAATTCGCACCGGATGAACCATAAACCGAACATTCTCGGAATTTCCTGTCATTATCACGATTCTGCAGCCTGCCTGATGATGAACGGCAGGGTGGTAGCCGCCGCTCAGGAAGAAAGGTTTAACAGGCGTAAGAATACGCCGGATTTCCCAATCAATGCGTTGAATTACTGCCTTCAGGCCGGCGCGATAACAGTCAATGACCTGGATTACGTTGTTTTTTACGAAAAACCTTTTCTCAAACTTTCCAGGGTCATAATGGGTCACCTTATGTCATGGCCGGCTTCTTTCGGGAGTTTTCTCAATTCGATGCCGGTTTGGCTTACAGACAGGCTTTCTCTTCCCCTTGCTTTCAGGGATAAAACAGGCTACAGCGGCGAAATCTTTTTTATAAAACATCATCTGTCTCATGCCGCCTCAGCCTTTCTTGTCTCGTCTTTCGAGGAAGCGGCCATAATGACTGCCGATGCGGTGGGTGAATGGACCACTGCTGCCACCGGTTTCGGAAAGGCAAATGCGGTAACGCTGGACAGGGAATTGGTCTTTCCCGACTCACTGGGGCTTCTCTATACGGCAGTCACGACCTTTCTGGGGTTTGAGGCGCACGAGGGAGAAGGCAAGGTCATGGGATTGGCCGGCCTGGGCAAACCGTCTTTTTCCGGGGTTTTCAGTGAAATGGCCGAGGTCAGCGGGGACGGGAGTTTCAGATTGAATCCGCGGTTTTTTAATTTTTACGGCAGAGACAGAATGTATACCGCAGAGTTTTCAGGGGTTTTCGGCCCCTGCAGGAGACCGGAAGACAACATTGAAGAGCGCCACTGCGATGTTGCAGCAAGCCTGCAGAAATTCACTGAGGATGTGCTGGTGAAAATAGCTGCCGGCCTTCATGCCCGAACCGGAAGTCCGAATCTTTGCCTGGCGGGAGGAGTCTTCCTTAATTGCGTTGCGAATCAGAAAATACTGGAGAAGACCGGGTTTAAAAATATATTCATACAGCCTGCCGCAGGCGATTCCGGAGGGGCGCTGGGCGCGGCCGCATACGCGCATCACTGCATCCTGGACAATCCCAGGGTTTCCGTCCTGGAAGACGCTTTTCTGGGCCCTGAGTTTTCCGGGAAACATATTGAAAGGGCGCTTGCAAACAGCGGAACAGCTTTCCGGCTTATGCCGGATGAGGAATTATTCCATCATGTCGCCGTCGCGATATCGGAAAATAAAGTTGTAGGCTGGTTCCAGGGCAGAATGGAATTTGGGCCCAGGGCTTTGGGAAACAGGTCCATACTCGGCAATCCGTGCAATCCCGGCATGAAAAAGCTTCTCAACGACAAAGTCAAGCACAGGGAGCCTTTCAGGCCTTATGCCCCCGCCGTGCTGGAGGAATCGGCAAAGGACTATTTTGAGATGCTCAATCCGTCGCCGTTCATGCTTCTGGCGCCCCGTGTAAGAGAGGAGAAGAAAAAGGTCATTCCTGCGGCCTGCCATGATGACGGGACTGCAAGAGTTCAGAGTGTCGGCAAAAAAACCAATCCGAGGTTCTGGAACCTGATAAAGGAATTTGAAAAAATTGCCGGCGTGCCGCTTGTTTTGAACACCTCCTTCAACCGCAGGGGAGAACCGATAGTATGCGTGCCGGAAGAGGCGCTCAAAGTCTACCTGGAAAGCGCAATGGACTGTCTGGTGCTGGGAAATTACGTTCTTGAAAAGCCCTGCAAAGGCGTATGAAAACAATAAAAAAACTGGCTGCCAGAATTTTTCATGCCATCCAGAAGATTCTTGTTCCTCTTTCGCTTTTTTTCGCGTATTTCGCAGGTCTTGGAATAATGCGTCTTTTTCTCCTTATGTTTCCGAGTACCGTTAAGGTTTCTCCGGGGAACACAGATTCTTACTGGAAGCCGTTCACCGGCTGCAGTGGTGATGTCCGGGACGCGAAAGAGCAATCATGAGGTGATAATTATGACAAAATTACTGCTGATTCTCAGAGAAAGTCTGCTGCTTGTCAGAAAGCACAAGATGTATTTTCTCCTGCCGTTTCTTATTCTCCTGGCATTCCTGGCCCTGCTTGCATACCAGATAGGTCCCGGAATAGTCGTGTCATTCATTTACGCCGGTCTTTAAAAAGCCGGCAAATTGTTATAATGCATAGCTGACAGGAAGGCAATTCATGCCAGACAAAATTTCGAGCCTTTCAAAACGATCAAGGACTGCGGCATATGCCGCATCCCTGAGCCCTATCGTGATCGAGGCCGTGAGCCCGTCGGTGGACGGGGGGCTTTATCCGGCAAAGCGCATAGCTGGAGAACCCTGCAATGTGGCGGCCACGGTGTTTCGCGACGGCCACGCGGTTTTGGGCGTTGTGCTGCTGTGGCGCCGGAAGGGAGAGCGCGGTCACCGCGAGATTCCCATGATACAGTCCAATCCCGGCCTGTGTCTTTGGAGCGGGACGTTTAAGCCGAAGGCCCCCGGCCTGTACAGCTTCACGGTAGAGGCCTGGACCGGGGTATATGCTTCCTGGCTGGCGGATCTGCGCAAGCGCGTGGAAGGCGGACAGCCGGATGTGGGCAGCGAGGTGCTTGAGGGTCTCGGCATACTGCGGGAGCATCGCTTACGGGCAAAAGGCGCGGAAAAAAAACTGCTGGATGCCGCCGAAGAAGCGCTTCGTTCTGCGGTAAACCCACCAGCGGCGCTGGCCGCAGCTTCCGACGGCGGGCTGACTGAGCTTATGCACAGGCTGGATTCCAGGGCCGACGCGGCGCGCTCCGCGGAATTAGAATTGACGGTCGACCGGCCTCTCGCCCGTTTCGGCGCCTGGTATGAAATGTTTCCACGCTCACAGGGCTCAGACCCCGGACGCAGCGGCACATTTGAAGACGCCATTGCCCGTCTGTCGGACATCCGCGGCATGGGATTTGACGTGGTCTATCTTGCCCCCATTTATCCTATCGGCCGGACAGCGCGCAAGGGGCGCAATAATTCGCTTGTCTGCCTGCCCGGAGATCCGGGAAGCCCCTGGGCGATAGGCAACGAATGCGGCGGCCACACCGCGGTTGAGCCCTCGCTCGGTACGCTGAAGGATTTTGACCGGTTCGTAGCCGCCGCGCGAAGCATGTCCATGGAGGTGGCCCTGGACTTCGCGATTCAATGCTCCCCGGACCATCCGTGGGTCACCGGGCATCCGGAATGGTTCCTTCATCGCCCGGACGGCACCATCAAATACGCCGAGAATCCGCCCAAGAAATATCAGGACATCTATCCGTTGGACTTTTCCTGCGCGGATCGCATGACGCTATGGAAGGAAATGCTTGCCGTGGTGCGCTTCTGGATAGGCCGGGGAGTCCGCATATTCCGCGTGGACAATCCCCATACAAAGCCTGTTCCGTTCTGGCGCTGGCTCATTTCCGAGATCAAATCGCGCGACCCCGGCGTCATATTCCTGGCTGAAGCCTTCACCATGCCGCCGATGATGAAGACTCTGGCCAGGGCCGGATTCACCCAGTCCTACACCTATTTCACATGGCGCAACACCAGGAATGAACTGACAGAGTATCTTGAAGAGCTGGCTTACGGCTCCATGAGAGAGTATTTCCGCCCCAACTTTTTCATCAACACTCCGGAGATCCTCCACGAAGTCCTGCAGAAGGGAGGTCCGCCGGCTTTCCGCCTGCGTCTGATACTGGGCGCCACGCTGTCGCCATCCTACGGGATATATTCAGGCTTTGAGCTATGCGAAAACGAAGCTGTACCCGGCACGGAGGACTATGCCGATTCCGAAAAATACCAGATAAAACCCAGGGACTGGAACCGGCCCGGCAATATCAAGGACCTCATATCACGGGTCAACCGCATCCGCCGGGAGAACCCGGCGCTTCATGAGTTGTCGAATGTCCGTTTTCTCCCGTCGGACAACGAACAGATTCTCTTTTACTCGAAAAGCACCCCTGATCTCTCCAACACGCTGCTCATCGCCGTAAACCTCGATCCGTTGCGTCCGCAGGCAGGCATTGTGACGATTCCACCTGAAGCAGTCGACGCATCCGGAAGCGGAAGATTCCGCGCTGAGGACCTGCTGGACGGCGCGGTATACCGCTGGGGAGACAGCAACTATGTGCGGCTTGATCCTGCAGAGCGTCCCGCCCATATTCTTCGTGTCGGCAAAGAGCCTGCCTGACGTGATGTTCCCGAAAGAAAAACCTCCGCCGTTTCCTTACGCAGCAGCGCTGGAACCGGCCCTGCCCGGGTTCCTGCAGCGCCAGCGCTGGTTCGGCGGCAAAGCCCGCAGGATAAAGCGTGCACTTGTAATCGAGACTATCCCTTTCCCAGGGCCCGTTCCGACAGCATTTGTTCTGGCCGATATTCTATATGAGGAAGGCGTTTCTGAAACTTATCTGCTGCCTGTGGCGTTCGAGCCTTCCGCGGGCGGCTCGGAAAAGCCGGACACTGTTGTCATCGCGCGGCTTGAAAGCGGGCTTCTCTGCGATGCCCTTGCCGAACCGGCGTTTTTGTCGGGCCTGTTTTACGCTATAACGGAAAAAAGACGCTTTCAGGGTCTGCGCGGGAGCATCCGCGCCGTGCCCGCCCCTGCATTGCTCAGAAGCCATCCGCGCGGAAGCGCGATTCCCGAGCCGGTCCTGTCCGGCGCGGAGCAGAGCAATACCTCCATACTGTTCGGAAGGCGCTGGATACTGAAGCTGTATCGCCGCCTGGCTCCGGGGGTCAATCCGGAGCTTGAGATAGGACGGGCCCTGACATTCCGGTCCTCTTATGCTCAGACTCCGCCTCTCGCGGGGTTTATCGAATACAGCGGAGGTTCGGGCGAACCTCTGACGCTTGCGGTCCTTCAGGGATTCGTGCCGAGCCTGGGCGATGCATGGAGCCATGCCCTGGGCGTTGTCAGCGGATTTCTTGATAAATCGCCTTCAGCGGACCATGAGAACATCGGCCCGTATCTTGAATCGGCGGAACTTATGGGCCGGCGGACGGCGGAGCTCCACCTGGCTCTGCAATCCCTGGGAAAATACCCCGGCTTCACAGGCGGTACCTTCACGGCCGGGTACCGCGACTCCCTTCATGAGTCGATCAAAACCAGAGCGGGGCAGTCCCTGAGTCTTCTCCGGGAACGCGCAGGCCTTCTTCCGGAGGATGTCCGCCCTGCGGCAAACGCATTGCTGGAATCGGAGAATGCTATTCTGGACCGGCTGCGGAAAATGCTGGGCGTAAGCGCCGGCTCCATGCTCATCCGCTGTCACGGGGACCTTCATCTCGGGCAGATGCTCTATACCGGAGATGATTTTTTTATTATTGATTTCGAAGGGGAGCCTGCCCGGCCTCTCGCGGAGCGGCGCTCCAAGGGCTCTCCGCTGAGGGATGTCGCAGGCATGCTGCGTTCCTTTCACTATGCGGCTTATACCGGATTACTGCGCAAAGCGCCGGCTTCGGATTTTCAAGCTGCTGCGGCTCTTGAAACCAGGTCGCGGTCATGGCTTGCCGAAGTGGCCCGGGGGTATCTTCGCGCTTATCGCGGCAGGGCGGCTGGAGCCGCCTTTCTTCCTGATGATTCCGGGGAATTTTGCGTTCTCCTCGACTCCTTCATCCTGGAGAAAGCCCTCTATGAACTCGTATACGAGCTCAACAACCGCCCGGACTGGGTGCGGGTTCCGATGAGGGGCATTCTGGATATGATAGGGCGCGAGGTATAACAGGAATGCGATGAAAATTCTTCCGGGCAGTCCGAATCCGCGCGGCGCGGCATGGGACGGCATGGGCGTAAATTTCGCCCTGTTCTCGGAGCATGCCTCCAAAGTCGAACTCTGCCTCTTTGATTCGGCCGACGCAAAGCGGGAATCGGCAGGCATAATCCTGCCTGAACGGACCAACATTATATGGC
>JBDRGJ010000237.1:0-16985 GCA_043817835.1 bacterium | reverse complement strand
GAGATTCTTCCGGAGCGGAGACAGGATTTTTTCGCGCTTAAATGTCATAAATATATCCTTTCAAAACAAGAATTTTTTGCCACAAATACAATTTGTTCAGTGCGGTGAATAGATTGCAATTTTCCTTTTTGTCTTGCAAGGGGGGGAATGACGCTAATCATTTTTGGGCCGGCATCTTTTCCTTTATAGGCGCAATCCCCGGCTTTGCCGGCGGCGTCCAGATGGGTGTCCATCCGGCATCAAATATCCTTATTTCAGCCTTGAGGTGGCCTTTGGATAGGTGGGCATAGGCATAGTGCTGGGTCATGCGGGGGGAGTGGTGCCCAGCAGTTTCTGCATTGCGGGCAGGTCGTTTGTCCTCATTACAAAGTGGGATGCGAAGGTATGCCTCAGGTCATGGAACCGGAAATTGGTTATTCCTGCTGTCTGAAGGGCCTTGGAAAAACTGTCGTTTTTTCTTGGTCTTGGTGAGCCCCCGGGTTTTGGCTATGAAGCCATTTCGCGTCGAATCCAGTTGCAACTGAATTTTTCAGGTTAATCAGGAATTATTCTGGAGCCGCGGAGAAGCGCCGGTAATAGCGGATTGTTATCGGGAAAGTTATATAATACGCAGAAGCCGCACAGTTCTTCGGGGTATATGCCCCCGGTGAAAAAATGGGCCGAGACTAGCATTTCAACTGGACAAATTTCGGGGTAAGGTCAGAGCAGCCAAGAGGCTTAATGCCCCGGCATCCGGCCCGGATCGCCGTGGGCTTCGGCATGGCCGAGAAGATCGTTGTGGAAACCAAAGCATAAGCGGAGGACGCAATATGTTCAGGATAATGATTCCGCTGTTCATATTCATCTGTCCCGCCTGGGCCGCTGAGACGGGCGGCGCTAATCCGTCCGCCGGGAAGGCTCCGGCTGGGACTGAGAAGCCGGCGGCCCCGAAGGTGGCCGTGTTATACAGCGAGAAGTTCCTGCTGCACGACGCCGGCGCGGACTGTCCGGAGACCCCGGAGCGCCTCAAGGCCGCCGTGGCACGCATCAAGGGCGACGAGAAGCTGTCGGCCGGGGTGGTCTGGCCGAAGTTCGAACCGGCACCGATCGAAAGCATCGAATATGTCCACACCCCTGCGTACGTCAAGCAGGTCAAGAAGGATATCGAAGAAGGCAAGAGAATCCTGTCCGCCGGCGACACGGATGTATCGACAGCCACCTGGGAGGCGGCGCTTTTGGCCGCCGGGGCGGGCATGGCCGGCTGCGACGAGGTGATGGCGGGGCGGGCCTCGGCGGCCTTCGCCCTGATCCGTCCGCCGGGACACCACGCCACGCCCTCGCGGGGCGTGGGCTTCTGCGTCTTCAACAACGTGGCCATCGCGGCGCGGCATCTTCAGAAGAAGCACGGCATCAAGCGCGTTCTCATCGTGGACTTCGACGTCCATCACGGCGACGGCACCCAGGCCATCTTCTACGAGGACGATACGGTCTTCTATTTCAGCACGCACCAGCACCCGCTCTACCCGGAGGAGACCGGGCGGCCGGGGGAGACCGGCAAGGGCAAGGGCAAGGGCTTCACCATGAACGTGGACATGAAGTCCGGCTCGGGCGACGCCGAGGTGCTGGCCGCCTACCGGGAAAAGCTCAAGCCGGCCATGGAAAAGTTTAAGCCGGAATTCGTCCTGGTCTCCGCCGGCTTCGACGCGCACGAGGGGGGTCTGCTGGCGAACCTGAAATACACCGATGACGGCTACGCGGCCATGGCCAGGGAACTCGTCGCCATTGCCGACCGGTACGCCTCCGGACGGATCGTCTTCCTGCTGGAGGGCGGGTACAAGCTGGAGAACGTCGCCAATGCGACGGCCCGGATACTGGAAGTCCTGGTGGCCCGTCCGGTCAGGGCGCCGAAACAGGACAAAGGGAAGTAAGGGCTAGAAGTCGCAGTTCAGAATATCCGTGGCCAGCCTGCAGACTTCACGGCCGTATTCCGTCCAGACCCCCTGCCCCCAATAACGGTAGCAGCTCGTCTGGGAGATCATCAGGTGAAACAACGCGTTGAAGTATCTATGGTTGACCTTTCCCCCATAAACTAATTCCCCAAAAACGACGTACCCCCCCGGTTTTTGGCCTGGTGTCCATATAATAGGCGTCCATCCGGCATCAAATATCCTTATTTCAGCCTTGAGGTGGCCTTTGGACAGATGAGCATAGCGGCTTTTTTGTCCGGCAGTTGACGAGAAGATTGCAGGGTGGTAGTATTGAAAACTACAGGTCCCTGGCAATGATTCGGGGCGACAAGGAATTCGAAAATGAAAACAATATTGTTTTTCGCAGCGACTGCTGTCTGCTGTCTCGCGCTTTATGCTGCCGACGGTTCTCAAACCGGAACAGCCGGTTCTCAGGCAGCTTCCCTTGCCAACCAGGGGCGCTTCGCCGAAGCCGCCGCCAAATTCGAGGAAGCTATTAAAGCCGAACCTGCCAACGCCACTCTCTATCTTAACCTCGGACTGGTTTGCCGCGAGCTTGGCAGGTATCGTGACGCGGTTTCTTATCTTGAAAAATCCGTCGAACTTGACCCGGAACTGAACACGGCCTATTACAATCTGGCGTTGATATACGAGGCTCTGGCGGTTATTCCGGATAAAATGGGCTTTGCGCCTGACCAGGAAAATTACCTGAGAAAAGCGCTTTCCTGCTGGCATAAAGTGCTGAAGCTGGAAAATAACCGCCACAAACGCCATACTGCGATACGGCACATAAAACACATCTCCATGAGACTGCCGAAATGAAAATGATTCCCGTGCTTTCGGCGTTTTGCGCCCTCCTGCTCTGCGGCTGCGCGGGAGGAGGGACCTCGGTCATCAAAAAGGACTATGACTGGAGCAGGATAAAGCGCATAGGCGTGCTCAGATTTGATTCCAGGTTCAATAATCCGAAGGGCGTGGAGGATATGTTCGCAAAAAACCTCCTCAAGCGCGGCTTCAGCGTGATAGAAAGATCCAGGCTGGAGCAGATAATAGCAGAACAGAAGCTGGGTACGCAGGGCCTGCTTTCGACTGAAAGCGTGAAGGACCTGGGTAAAATACTGGGCGTGGACGCGCTGATGATGGGACAGGTGGTCTCGTTCATACCGGAGAGCAAGGACGTGGCCTACGTCCAGACCAGAATCCGGGAAGAGGAGCCGGTTTTCGACAAGGTGACGGAAAAACGGACGGACGGGGCCCTTGTCGAAACGCTGAGGCAGGTCGGCACAAAGGTAAGCTTCTCCGATTCCGCCTCACCACACGTCTACACCATTTATGCCGAGGCAAGCCTGGTTGCCAAACTGGTGGACGCGGAGACCGGAGAGATACTCTGGGTAGGCTCATACACCAACGAGGGCGTGAATTCCCTGGTGGCGCTGGAAGGGGCGTGCGATTACCTGGTGAGTAAATTCGCCTCGGACCTGCCCCGGCCAGTGAAAAACCAGGGGGCATCCCGCAAAAATTCCCCGGCCACGGCCCGATACGCGCGTGGTTCAGGAATGCCTTCCGGAAAATGAACATCCTTATAATCGGTTCGGGCGCCATGGAACATGCCCTGGCCTGGAAACTCCGGCAGAGCCGTCTTACGGATAAAATCCTCTGTGTTCCCGGCAGCATGGCCATGATGGAACTTGGAGAAAGGGTGTGCCTGAACCCGCTCGATACCCGCGGCGTATGCCGCATGGCCGCTGAGGAGTCTGTGGATCTGTGCATAGCCGCGCACGCGGCGAATGCCCTTCCGCTTCTTGCCGACGCCCTGCGTGAGCAGGGAATCAGGGTCTTCGGTCCCGGAACCGGGGGCGCCGCGCTGGAATCAAGCACGTTCTTCGCCAGAAATTTTGCGCGCAAATACTCGGTCCCGTGCCCCGCGTTCGAGCTTTTTGACAACCCGGCAGCAGCCAAAGCCCATGTCATTTCCATGGACTCATTTCCCGGAAGACTGGTCATCAGGACGGACAGCCCGGCCCCGAAAGGCGTGCGGATTGTCAACAGCAGGGAGGAGGCACTGGAGACCATCCATTATTTCATGGAACGCCTTGCGCTGGGCAAAGCCGGGTCCAGGATCTCGATAGAAGAATTACCGCCCGGCAGAAGAATGCGCCTGACGGCGCTCATGGACGGACGGGATATGCAGGAACTGCCCGCATACAGAGAATACTTCGGCCCGGACTGCCGGCAGCCGGAAGAATTTTTCGAGGAGGGCATGGGCGCCCTGGCTCCGGCTGAGCCGGCAGGCGGCATCCTGGAGAAGGCGCTGTCGGAAATACTGGACAGAACGCTTGAAGGACTCAGGGCTGAAAAGATATCTTACAGAGGGGCTTTGACTTTCGATATCGCAGCCGGCGAAGGAGAAGCCCGGCTTCTGTCATACCGGGCAGGCTTCGCGAGCCCCGGCCTGCAGGCGCTTCTTCTCCTTCTCAAGTCCGACCTGGCGGAGCTTCTGTGCGCAGCGGCCTCGGGCAGACTGGCGCCCGGCGGCGCGCAGTGGGAGAAAGGATATTCGGCCTGCGCAGTCATGGCTTCGCTGGGATATCCTTCATCCTTCCAGACCGGCAAAACCATCACCGGTCTTGAATCCGTGACTTCCGGCGACGCAGTCGTTTTTCACTCCGGAACGGATATTTCCCGCGGCAGATGGATCACGGCCGGAGGAAAAGTGTTCTCCGTTGCAGCCAGAGGAGAAAATAAGAAGGAAGTGCTGGAAAAAGTTTACGGCACGGTCCGGAAAATAGGCTACGACGGCAGGATTTTCCGGGAAGACATCGGAAAATAAAAGTAGAATGACAACCATGAAAATTTGCACGCCACTACCTGCCTCTTATCAACTTATCACCTTATCATCGTATCAACGGACATTATAATGGCAAAAAAACCGCAGAAGAAAAAAACAGAACTGATTGTCGCGCTCGATACGCAGACCCTGCGCGGTGCGCAGATGCTGCTGAAAGAGCTCAAGGGACTCGCCAGCTGCTACCAGATAGGCCTTCCTCTTTTCGTTGCGGAAGGGCCGAAAGCCGTGGAACTGGTCATGAAAAACGGAGGTCAGGTGTTTCTGGATCTCAAGCTTCACGACATAAACCAGGCGGTGAAGGACGCGGTGAGATCGGCGGTGCGAATGGGAGTGTACGCCCTTTCCCTGCATCTTTCCGCCGGCGGCCGGATGCTGGAAGCCGCAGCCGGCGTCCACCCGAGGCCCAGGCTGTGGGGAATAACCGTGCTCACCAGCATGGACCATGAAGATTTCGCCGCCCTGGGCTACAGTCGTTCGGTCAGGGACATGGCCGGCGATCTGGCAAAACTGGGCCTCAAACACCGGATGGACGGCATCATCTGTTCCGGGCACGAGGCCGTCATGCTCAGGAGCCGGCTCGGTTCCGGCGCTCACCTCATTGTGGCGGGCATACGGCCGGCCAACATGGAAACGCACGAACAGAAACGCACAATAACCCCGGCAAAAGCGGCAGAACTGGGGGCTGATTTCATAATAGTCGGACGGCCCATCACCGAGGCCCCTCACCCGGCCTCCGCCGTCGAAAAAATTCTGAAGGAGATAAAATGACCGCACATGAACCCGCACGGCTGAAAGTCGGTCCCGTGGAACTGGAATGGCTGGCAGGTGCCCTGCTGTTTTCCGATCAGGAAAGCACAAAACCTGATTTTGAGAAGATGCTTTCCAGCCTTCCCTCCGTATGCCTTCTGCGCTACCAGCCGGGCATTGCCGCGGTGCGAGAGGGGGATGAGGGAAAAGATTTTTTTGTGGTGTATTCGGGAAGTCTCTCTGTATCCAAAAGAAAGAAAACCGGACGGATGGTCAGAATCGGACGGCTGTGGCCCGGGGACTTTTTCGGCGAGATAAGCTTTCTCATGGGCTCGAGGCGCTCCGCCACGGTCAGAACGCTTGAGGCCTGCAAGCTGTTCCGTTTCTCTGCGGCAGAACTGGCAAAAGTGCTTTCCCGGAACAAGCCCCTGGAAAACCGTATGCGCAGACTTGCACATGAACGCCTGGAAAAAATATTCGTGGAAGGACTGTAAAGACAGCGCAAGCAACACAAGCAATTCAAGAAAAATAAGCAAGGCAAGCAACAAATACTTTCACACAAACGACCCGCGGCACTAAACAACATTCAAATAGTTTTAAACCCGCTTTTTTCCCCTGAACAGCAGCCAAACAGCCAATCCGGCAAAAATCAGAATACCGGGCAGGAAAACTTCCGACAGTTCGTCTTTGCCTTCCTGTTCCGGCGAAGGCGAGGGTGCATCGCTTCCAGACCTTCGCACAGCGGAAGAAATAGCCGCGGCAGCCTGCGGAAAAACTTCCTTGCCGGAAGCCCCTGGCTGCAGCCCGGATACCGGCGCTAAAGGAGCATCAAAAGACCTGCCCATCGGAACGGCTGTTGCGCCGCCCCCGCAGAAATCTTCCGACGCCGAACAGCTGTCCTCCGATGCGGCTATGAAAGCACCTTTTCCCGAAAGCGCCGCGGGAAGAATTGAATCCGAAGTCCCATTCGTTTTATCGCCGGCGGAAACGGACAGGCCACAGATAAAGAAAATCAGCGGCAGTATGGCAGGCAGACGATCGATGATTTTCAGAGTTTTCACGGCTTCAGGCTGTCCGGTTACATGCCTACACATGGTTTTGATAAAGCCATGCCGGGGAGGTGAGAGCGGCCTCCCTCCCCGCCGGGCTCATGTGCCGGCACAAAAACTTTCTTATTTCTTTTCCTTAAGCTCCATGCCGCACTTTGGGCACTCGCCCGGCTTATCGCCCTCCTAATCTCCCTTCTGGCAGCCACATTTGGATTCTTTCAATTCCGCCTTTGCGTCTGACTTGACCGAAGCAGCGGCCCCTTTGGTGAAATGCACCGCCGCGACTTCCTGTATTTTCTTGACGGTCTCCGCGTCTTTGCCCGTGATTTGCACCGTCACCCCGTCCGCGGTATTTTCCACTTTCACTTCGGTTCCCTTGATGTCGGTCAGACACTTGCAGTCGCCTTTGCATTTGTGCCCCGACACAGCCTCTTTTTTGGCCTTCGGACAGTCATGTCCGGCTTTCTCTGCGCGGGCATAGGACCCGGCACCCAGCGCCAGCGCAACCGCAATCATTAATGCACACTTTTTCATTTTATCCCTCCTGCTGATCTTGAGCTTCACGTGAATAATTCTATCAAATTAGGCTTCTGGTCCTCATCTATGCCCGACTTTAAAAAAATCTGCCATGGACACCGGAAATATGATAAATTAACTCCCGTAGTTAATCCGCAAAAAGGGGTCCGCAATGAGAAATCTCACGCCTTTGCTGTTCGTTATTATGGCTTTCACACTGCCGCTTTCCATGTTATCGGCCCAGGAAGCAGCGCCTCCGCAGCAAGCAACCGAAGCAGATATGCCGGTAGAGGCGCCCAGCGCCGACAAAATAGTGTCCGACATTTCCATGCCGCTGCGGCTCAGTTCCAGGCAGGAAGAGCGCATCAAATCCGCTCTTAAAAGTCTGCAGAAGAAATTTAGGCGCCTCGACAAGGATTTCAAGGAAGCCAGTTCCGAAGCAAGAAAATGGCGCTTCAGAGCGAACGACCTGCGCTACGAAATGCTCAAGCTCCAGAAAACCATCCCCGATATCGTAAGACCGCTGCTGGACCCCGAGCAGAAGGAAAGGTACGATGCCATGCTGGCCCCGGCCGCTCCCAGAACCGCGCTTCCCGGGTTTGCTCCGCAGCAGGAAGATCCGGCGGCAGTTCAGCCCGCAAAACAGGCGAAACCGGCGGCGGTTAAGAAGAAAAGACGGGTGCGCCGCCGCAAAAAAGTCCCCGCAGTCAAAAAGCCGGCCAACCCCGCAGGTGAAGCTGCGCCCGTACAGATTGATTCCGGACCGGGTCTTGAGGAAGTGCCGGCCGGATTAATGCCCTGACATTTCAAAACAAAAAAAAGACGGCGGGAGGTCCGGCCAACGGCTTTCCGCCTTATTTTTTGAACAATGCGAATTGAAATAGCGGCCCTTCCCCTTGAAATCGAGCTTCCCCGGGAAGCCTTCTCCACGCTTCTGAAAAAAAGGTATGGCAATTTCGTTTCCGGGCAAAAACCTCTTTTCTGCCTGACCGCCGCTTTCAAAAAGCGGCGGCAGTCCCCTTTCACCCCCTCGGTCAGAACTCACGGCGTCCTGCTGGAAATACGAAGGGGTGATTTCTGGTGTATAATCGACACGGCTTCGGGGCAGGGCCGCCTTGAAATATCGCCTTCCGTCCAGACCTTCGACTCTTTTCTCCGGACGATTTACAGCTGGCTCCTGCCGCACCATGGAGGCGTGCTTCTGCACGCCGGAGCCGTGGCCCGCAAAGGACGCGGGTATGTTTTTTTCGGAAAATCAGGGGCGGGGAAATCCACCCTCTGCCGCCTTTCTGCGGACAAAGGAAAAATCCTCACCGATGAGCTGGTCCCGATAAGGCTGGCGCGGATGTCCGGACTCTGTAAGGCAATGGTGTATGGCTCGCCCTTCTGGGGGGAACTGCGGAACAAAGGAAGAAACTTTTCCGTGCCCCTGAAAGGTCTTTTTTCACTCAAAAAATCCGGATTGAACGTAATAAAGAAACATGAAAAAGCCGGCATGCTCAGGAAAATGCTTAAGACCGTCATGTGTTTTTCCCGCTCGAGCGAAGACGCGGCCCTCATCCTCGGCATTGCTTCACGGCTTTGCGGCCTCGCCCGATGCGGAGAACTGGAATTTTCAAAAAAAGGAGGCTTCTGGAAAATAATTGCGGTATAATCCTTTGAAGGAATACTGAGCGGAGCTTCCTCTTAATTGCGCGCCGCCGGATATCACATCTGTCCGGATAAAATCGGCGACCCCCACCTCCCCCTCCCCTCTCCCCCCGGGGGGGGGAGAGGCTTAAGGAGAGGGGGAATTTCCTGAAGGAAGCTGTGGTCGAATGTATAAACTTATGAAGTTTAAAAAAACAAAAAAACTGGCGCATCGGATAATAAAAGGTGAGGCATTCGTACTGGACGCCTCCAGCCAGACTCTGCATTCCATGAATCCTTCCGGAACCAGGATATGGGAACTTATTGACGGCAGCCGGACAGCCGGGGATATCGCGCAAATAATCCAGGAAGAGTTCGAGGTTGAGTCGGGGACCGCTATAAAAGATGTTCTTGAATTTCTATGCGAATTGCTTGAAAAGGGTCTTGTGGAAAAATGTATATAAGGAAAAGAAGTCAGAGGTCAGAAGTCAGAAGCAAGAAGCCAGAAGTAAGAAACCAGAAGTTTCGGAATACTGACGGGGCCGGTTTTTTTAATCTGACATCCAATATCAGAAATCCAAAACCCTGCCATTTGCAGTCTCCCTCCGAACGGCTTTTTGAACTGACCCTTAAAGAAAACATTCCCCTCCTGGCTACCATTGAACTGACCCGCTCATGCCCTCTTTCATGCTCTCATTGCTACCTTCCGGAAACACGCGGGAGAGCCCCGGCTGCAAGCAGCCCCGAGATGGGAACCGCCGCGTGGAAAAAGGTGCTTGAGGATCTTGCGGCGTCCGGGTGTATGAACCTTGTATTTACCGGGGGCGAGCCGCTGCTCCGGGCGGACATTGCAGGACTCTGCTCTTATGCGAAGGAACTGGATTTTGACGTGCGGATTTTCACTTCCGGACACGGCCTGACCTACAGGCTTGCGCGGGAACTGGCCTCATCCGGCGTTTCATGCGCGGAAATTAGCGTCTACGGCAGAAAGGAAATCCATGACGCAATAACGGGAAGCCCCGGGGCATTTGAAGTTGCGCTTGCTTCGGCATGCAGGCTCAACCGCCTCGGCATGCGGGTAAAACTTAAAACCCCGCTTATGAAAGACAATGCCGGGGAGGCGGACTTCATATTCCGGCTGGCTGAAGAAAACGGCTTCGGCTGCTCTTTTGACGCCGTCATAGCCCCGGGCAATGACGGGGACAAAAAAAACCTTGGCCACCGGCTGGAGGGTGCGGGCCTGGAGAAAGTCCTGGCTGACGAAAGGCTTTCCGCCCCCATCCTCTCCGCAACCTCTCCCTTGAAGGGAGAGGGAAAGGGTGAGGGGTTTAATCCCGATGCTCCTCTCTGCGGAGCCGGCAGGAATGTGTGCGGCATAAGCCCTTACGGAAATGTCTTCCCCTGCCTGCAGATTCCTCTGGCCGCCGGGAATCTGCGTGAAAAAAGTTTCCGCGATATCTGGAATTATTCGCCGGAACTGCTGAAAATGCGCGGCATGCGTTTTACGGATCTGGAGGAGTGTCCCTCTTGCGCGCTCAAAGAAGTATGCGACCGTTGCCCCGGCCTGGCTCTGCTGGAAGACGGGAATATCAACGGCCCGTCAAAAGCGGCATGCGAAACAGCCGCTATAAGATGGGAGCAATTCAAGCAAAGCAAGCAACACAGGCAAAACAAGCACCGGCGAGCGGCAAAGAAGCGATTATGTGCTGATGCGATGATATGTTGATATGTAACCCCCGGAAAATTGAAAATTTATCACCGTATCAGCTTATCAGCTTATTCCCCCTGCAGCATCGGAATAGAATATGAAAAAGAAAAAACCCTACATGAAACCGAAGCTTGCAAGCGAAAAAGTGTTTGAAACTGCGGCCCTTGCATGCGGAAAGTGCATAACCGGCCCGACAGGACAACTGGCCTGTAAAACACTCAAAAAATTCTCCTGATTAAAATAATCCATAATCCGATAATCCGGGGACATAACACTTATTATTGACACCATCAATACCACCTGCTAATATCACTTTAATGGCAAGACTTGCAAGAGTGGTGATTCCATGCTATCCGCACCACATAACCCAACGCGGCGTTCGCTCCATGAATATTTTTACAAATGACGCCGATCGTATTGCATACCTGAAAACTTTAAAGAAATTGGGAGAAAATTCCGGTGTCACATTCTTAGCATATTGTCTGATGCGCAACCACGTTCATCTGATTGCAATCCCGGAAAGTGAACAATCGTTGGCAAAAGGCATAGGAGAAGCGCACAAGCATTATACCAGGATGTTTAACTTCAGAGCGGGGGCAAAAGGATACCTGTTCCAGGGCAGATTTTTCTCCTGCCCGCTTGACAACCGGCATGCGTTTGCTGCAATTGCCTATGTGGAAAGGAATCCGGTTAGGGCAGGACTGGTCAAACACGCATGGGATTATCCCTGGTCAAGTGCCGGTTTTCACACCGGACACAGTACAGAAGATATGCTCGTCTCAAAAAGCGACTTGCTTGCGGAGATAAGCAACTGGAAGGATTTTCTAATGACAGAACCGGCAGAATCCGAAATTTTAAGAAAAACTGTGCGCAGCGGCAGGCCTTGCGGCGGGGAAAATTTCGTTAAGACAGCAGAAAAACTGACAAGACGGATTCTTCATCCTTTGCCGGCAGGACGACCTTTTAAAATAATCAGTGTTATGTCCCCGGATTAAAAAGATTAATTAAAGATTAAGATTAAAGATTAAATGATAAAAGCTTTTCGGCTTGAAGGGACCAGCATGGGGCCGCTGTTTAAAACCGGGGACACCGTGCTGGCGGAACTGCCGCCATTTAGACCCGTAAAAGGCGACTGCGTCATATACCGCATCGCCGGCAGATATCTTCTGCACAGGGTGGCAGCAGTGGAAAAAGAAGCTGTCTGGCTGGCTGATGATGCCGGAAGCATGGACTCCCACCGGGTACCGCTGGCTGCCATCACAGGCCGGGTTATCAGCCGCTCCTTTTTCTCCCAGGGTCTGTCAGGCCGCCTTTATTCTCTTCTTGTCCGCACCGCACATAAAACAAAACGGATAAAAATCTTGAGGAATTTTAAAAAATTCTGCTCACTTACCGCTTACCACTGACCACTTAGCACTTTTAACCCTGTGACTGAATTGACATCAATTTACCCCTTGAAATCATATTATGAGATGATATACTAATAGCATAGATATACCAGAATACAGGCGCATATTTTAGTGCCGCGCCTTTTTGTTTGCGCTGTCAACGGATAAAACATGTCCGATGTCCCCTCACCCTACCCTCCTCCCCCCGTCGGGGGGAGAGGATTAAGGAGAGGGGATGGGGAATTTTCTGAGTAAAGTGGGCTAATACAAAAGTCTGATTCGTTGTCATATTGACCCGCATTAAGCGGGTCAATATAAAGGAAAACTTTATGAAAATGAACCGCACTCTTGCCTACGGCCTGGCGTGCCTGCAGTATCTCGGGAACGGGCACCACACCTCCTCCGAGTGGATTGAAATAAAAGAAATCGCACAGCGGCAGAATCTGCCGGCAGCGTACTGCAACAAAGTGCTCCAGGCATTGACTCATGCCGGACTGGTCGAGTCGCATCGCGGAAAGGGCTACAGGCTGGCGCGGCCCCTGGAAAAAATCAGCGTCTGGGACGTCATGGAGGCATTCACTTTCAACGGCGCGCCCAAAGGCAACTCGCACCCTCTGAGGACCGGAGGTCTTCTTTTCGGGTGCGGTCAGGGACCGGAACTTTCCATAAAACTTTACGAATGCCTCAGGGAACAGGTCAACCACTGGCTGGTGGGGCTGAGCCTGAGCGATATCGTGGAATCGGTGAAGCAGGAAGAAGAAAAAAAGCGGACACAAAAACCGGATATTAGATGTTAGATATTGCCTGCCTGCGTGCCGAGCACTTCGGCAGGCAGGGATATTAGATAGTGGCAACGAATACGAGTAAAGAAAGACCATGGCTCAAGGTTATTTAAATTTTCGGATTTACAAGCCGGCGCATAAGCCGGCCATGCGCGTTTACGCCTTGAGCCTGCTTTTTACGGGTCTTTTATTTTTTGCGCCGTGGCTTCCTGAGGCGCAGGCGGCTGCGCCCTATTTCCAGGCTGTCGGAACTGATGTCTCTGGCACAGGGTCAGTGTCCCCGCCCTGGCCCTCGCATCAGGCCGGCGATATCGGCCTGCTGTTCGTAGAAGCTGCCGGCGGCGAGGCGATATCTCTGACAACCCCGAACGGGTTCGTTGAGGTGGCCAATTCCCCGCGGGCGACGGGCTCCGGAACTGCCGGAACGCGCCTTGCCGTCTACTGGGCCAGGGCCACATCAGGGTCAATGGCCGCGCCGGTCGTTGCCGACCCGGGAGACCACGTCTATGCCGTCATCATAACTTTCAGGGGCGTCATTCCGGCCGGCGACCCGTGGGACATAACGGTCGGCGGAGTGAAAGCGACGCCATCCGTGTCTGTAACGGCTGCCGGCGTGACCACCACTGCACCCGATACGCTGATAGTGCTAGGCGTTTCCATGGACCAAGACAGCAACAAAGCATTTGCCTCGGCATGGACCAACTTCAATCTTGCCAATATTACCGAACAATTCGACATGGCGATCAAGTCAGGCGCCGGCGGCGGCATAGCCGTAATGACCGGAGAAAAAGCGACAGCAGGAGCCACCGGCGACACCATCCTGACTGTCAACTCCAGCGTCAACGCTTTTCTGACAATCGCGCTCAAGCCCATACCGGCCCCGGTCATCGGCTCCATAACAAAGGTCTATGCCTCTTCTATGACCGCAAACTGGTCTCTGGTCAGCGGAGCCACGGGATATACCCTGGCCGCATCAGTAAATTCCGCTAATCCGCCTTCTCCCATATATGCATCCAGCACCACGCTCGGCAACCTAAGCGCAACTGTTTTCAGCCCGGCCCTGAATTCAAATACGACTTATTACCTTTTCGTGCAGGCCAACGGCCTCAACAATTCAAGCGCCTGGTCAGCATATCCCGGAACCTCGACTTTGGCAAATGTGCCGGTTTTCACCAATTTCACCAATGTAGGCGCAGGTTCCGTTCGGTTCAACTGGTCAGCCAACGGCAATCCCTACCCGACCACGCTCTACCGGGTATTAACCTCCACGGCTCCTGACCCCCTGAACCCGGCCGGAGCTGTCGTTACCACGTCCAACACATACAATGTCTACCTGGCATCATCCGGGCTCAACGCAAACACCACCTATTATTTCCGCGTGACCGGAATCAACAACAACAACGTTCCCGCAGCATACACAACCGCGCAGACAACCTCGACTTTGGCAAACGCTCCGGTATTCACCAATTTCACAAATATAGGTTCTTCTTCTGTTCAGTTCAACTGGTCTGCCAACGGCAATCCTTACCCGACCACTCTATACAGGGTGCTGACTTCCACGGCGCCTGACCCGCTTAGCCCGGCAGGAGCTGTCGTTACCACCTCGGACACATACAACGTTTACCTGACCACTTCCGGCCTCAACGCAAACACCACCTATTATTTCCGCGTGGCCGGAATCAATAAGAACAATGTCCCGACAAGTTATACAGCGGCACAGGGCACATCGACCCTGACAAATGCGCCCGTCTTCACCGATTTCACCGGTGTCGGGACCGGCTCTGTACAGTTCAACTGGTCTGCCAACGGCAATCCTTACCCGACCACGCTATACCGCGTGCTGACTTCAACCGCGCCGGACCCGATGAGCCCGGCAGGAGCTGTCGTCACCACTTCCGATACATACAATGTCTACCTGAGCACTTCCGGCCTTAACGCAAACACCACCTATTATTTCCGCGTGGCTGGAATCAACAAAAACAACGCTGCCACGGCATACACCGCCGCGCAGACAACCTCGACTTTGGCAAACGCCCCCGTGTTCGCCGCTTTCACCAATATGACCGGGGGAAACATCAGGTTCAACTGGTCTGCCAACGGCAATTCTTACCCGACCACTCTATACAGGGTGCTGACTTCAACCGCGCCGGACCCGATGAGCCCGGCAGGCGCTGTTGTAACAACTTCAGACACATATAATGTCTACCTGAGCACTTCTGGCCTTAACGCAAACACCACCTATTATTTCCGCGTGGCAGGAATTAACAATAACAACATCCCCACAAGCTATGCCGCGGCGCAGGGAACATCCACGCTGGTGGCATTCGCTCCTGTGTTTACCAGTTTCACAAATATGGGTTCTTCTTCAGTTCAGTTCAACTGGTCTGCCAACGGCAATCCCTATCCGGGCACGCTATACCGGGTATTAACCTCCACAGCTCCCGACCCGCTCAACCCGGCAGGCGCTGTCGTTACCACCTCGGACACATACAATGTCTACCTGGCATCATCAGGCCTCAATGCCGACACGCTCTACTATTTCAAAATGGCCGGCCTTAATAACAACGGTGTTCCGACAAGCTATACCACGGCAAAGGGAACATCGACTTTGCTGGCCTTCGCACCGGTGTTCACTGATTTCACCAATATGGCCGAGGAAAACATCAGGTTCAACTGGTCTGCCAACGGCAACCCATACCCGGACACGCTATACAAAGTGCTGACTTCGACTGCGCCTGACCCTTTCAATCCTGCCGGCGCCGCAGTGACCACATCTGAAATTTATACTACCTACTTCAACTCATCCGGCCTTAATACCAACACCACTTACTATTTCACTGTTGCCGGACTAAACAAGAACAACGTTCCCACAAGCTATACGACCGTGCAGGGGACATCCACCCTGGCCGCACAGCCCTCTGATTTAAACTTTACCGGCATAACGGACGACACGATTCAGCTCAGCTGGTCTGCCAACAACAATCCATATCCGGGCACGCTCTACCGCGTGCTGACATCAACTGCGCCCGACCCATTAAGCCCGGCCGGAGCTGTGGTCACAACTTCAGACACATACAATGTCTACCTGAGCACTTCCGGCCTGAACAATGATACCGACTACTATTTCAGGGCGGCAGCCGTCAACAATAACGGCCTGGCAACCTCTTTCACCGCTCCGGTTACAGCCAAGACCCTGCCTGTCGGCGGGCTTGGCGCGCCTGTCATCGGCTCCATAACCGATGTCTATGTCACCTCCATGACGGCGAACTGGTCTCTGGTCGACGGAGCCACGGGATACACGCTGGCCGCATCAGTCAATCCGGATAATCCGCCTTCCATATACGCCTCCAGCACCACGCTCGGCAATCTCAGCGCGACTCTTTATACCCCTGCCCTGGATGCAAACACGACCTATTACCTTTTCGTAAGGTCCAACGGCCCCGGAAAGCTGAGCGCCTGGTCCGCGTATCCCGGAACATCGACCCTGCTGGCAAACGCTCCGGTTTTCACCGATTTCACCAATGTCGGAACCGGTGCTGTCCGGTTCAACTGGTCTGCCAACGGCAACCCCTACCCCACCACGCTGTACCGCGTGCTGACTTCAACTGCACCCGACCCATTAAGCCCGGCCGGAGCCGTAGTTACCACTTCAGACACCTATAATGTCTACCTGGCCACTTCAGGGCTCAGCGCAAACACCACCTATTATTTCCGCGTGGCCGGAATCAACAAGAACAATGTTCCCACAAGCTACACCGCCACTCAGACAACCTCGACTCTGTCAAACGCTCCGGTGTTTACCAATTTCACCAATGTCGGGACCGGCTCTGCCCGGTTCAACTGGTCGGCCAACAACAATCCCTATCCGGGCACGCTCTACCGCGTGCTGACCTCCACAGCTGCCGACCCGCTCAACCCGGCCGGCGCTGTCGTCACAACTTCAGATACATACAATGTTTACCTGGCTTCATCAGGCCTCAATTCAAACACTACCTATTATTTCCGAGCGGCGGGAATCAACAACAACAACATTCCCACAAGCTATACCTCCGCAGTCTCTACAAAGACGCTTGCCCTGCCGGCTCCGGCCATAACCGCAATCACAAATGTCTACACAAGCTCGGTTACTGCAAGCTGGCAGCTGGCAACCGGAGCCACCGGCTACACGCTGGCCGCATCAGTAAATCCGGGCAACCCGCCTAACCCGATATACGCTTCCAGCACCACGCTCGGCAACCTGAGCGCGACCGTATTCAGTCCGGCCCTGGCTCCAAATACCACCCATTACCTCTTTGTGCGTGCCAACGGAGCGGGCGCGTCCAGCTCCTGGTCGGCATATCCTGCCACCTCCACGCTGGCCAATATCCCGCTG
>JBDRGJ010000236.1:0-4219 GCA_043817835.1 bacterium | reverse complement strand
TCATACTTCATACTTCATACCTCATACTTCATCTTTTGTCCCCTGTCCCTTCTTTTGCCGACCCGGGGCCCGGCTTTGAAAGTTTTGTCCCCGCTGCTTCCACGGCGATCCCGCTTCCGTCTGATATCAACGAACGGGCCATGCGCGCCATGGAAGGCATATACTCCCTGCACTTCGATGTTTCAGACCTGGAATTTAACGCTCTGACCGTCATATACCCCGATCACCCTTTCGGCCATTTCGGCAAGGCCATCACCGCATGGGCGCGTCTGGAATACGAAGAGGAGGAAAGCAATCCCGAACTGGACAGACTTTTTCAGAAACTGACGGACGATTCCCTTGTCTACGGAAAAAAATGGCTTAAAACGCACCCGGACGATGCCTACGCCCATATCTGCGTAGGAGGCATGTACGGCCTGAGAAGCCGTCTTTCCCTGATGCAGCACAGGTGGATAAAGGCCTATTTCGACGGAAGCAAAGCAATATCCCATACCCGCAAAGCCGTAAAAATCAATCCGGAACTATACGACGCTTATCTGGGCCTGGGAATGTACGAATACTACGCAGGCACCCTTCCGGGAGTTGTGAAGATACTGGCCAGGCTCTTCCTGCACGGCGACCCGGAAAAAGGCATAGCCTTCCTGAAGACGGCCAAGGAAAAAGGCCATTTCAACGCCACGGCAGCCAAGCTTCTGCTGATAGAAATTTTCACTGAGACCGGCAGCAAATACTCCAATCCCGGAATCGCGCTTAAATGGGCGAAGGAACTCAGGGCGGCATACCCCCATCATCCCATGCTTCATTTTGTGGAAATAGTTTCCCTTTATGAAAACGGAAAATGGGCGGATGTTCGGAAGGAATCGCAGGAATATCTCAGGCGCATCGAGACCGGTGAGCCGTTTTACCGGAATACATATCTTCCGCGGGCGCTTCTCGCCCTTGGAACAAGTTACCTGGCGGAAAACCGGCTTGACCGGGCGGAAGAGTTTATCAGGCGTTCTGCCCGAAGCCTTAAGGATTCCACACACCCCAACCGCTGGGCGGTATGGGCATTGGTCAGGCTCGGACATATTTATGACTTAACAGGCCGGCGCGACCTGGCAGTTAAAACCTACAAAGAAGCTCTTTCGTTTAAGGATCAGTGGGGCTTCAGGCAATACATCCGCAAATACATTTCCAAACCCTGTCTGAGTTCCGAGATTCCGGGCCAGCTCCCCCCGCCGTAAACAAGAATTCAGAAGTCAGAATACAGAAGTCAGAAGTTAAAAAAGGACGATTAAAATAAAAAAAATAATTGCTTCACCCACCTGCCGTTCAGAATATGTGGCATCCTGAATTACCAGCTGTTATTCTGTCTTCTGTATTCTGACTTCTGAATTCTGCCCACTGGATTTCCTTATGATATTGATCTGACCAGGGTTTCCACCTGGGAAAGCTCCTGTTCAGCGCGGACCGGGACAACGGATAATTTCGAAGCGCCTGAAGAAAAAAACTGAAGCAGGACAGCCGCAAAAAAAGAAAAAACCGAAACAGCGCCGCCGGCCCCGGCTCCTTCACAAAAGATTTTTCTCGCCGCTCTTATCCGCCCCCGCATCGCCAGAAATGCGGCAGTTTCTCTTGCAGCCTCGGCTTTCTTCTTTGATAACAGCCTCTCCGGAGTTCCTGAGAAGTCCAATACAGTCATCAGTTCCCTGAACCCCCCTTCCGGGTCATCCGGAAAAACCCTGGGAGGCTCAGCGCAGACTGCCAGCGGCCTTGAAATTATGCCAACCTCCGTTCCTCCGGCCAGAATCCCCGCCATCGACTCCATCACGGCAAGATGTCTGGTCCGCACTTTCATGAGCCCGTAATCATTGAAAAGCTCCCTTCTGACGGCTGTGGCGGAAACGACCCATGGAAGTTCCGCGAAATCCGCGGCATGCCAGCCCGGTTTTTTCCCGCCCTTAGGCGGATGAAAGGGGTCGAAACAAAGCCCCTCCATCGAATCCCCTTTCCTGATGAAGGCGTTGGAAATCCATACGCCGGCACCGGTTTTTTTCTTAATGCTTCTGTCCATATCCTCCAGCCTGGACGGAAGCCATATATCCGCAGGCTCCAGAAAAACCATGAATTCCCCCGAAGCCCTGATTACGGCATAATTGAAACAATAGGCATGGCCGTGGCTCATGGAAAAGCGCAGGAATCTGAGCTTCTCACGATCCGAGAACTGCGAAATCATGCCTGTAAAATCCAGGCCGGAAGAGTCGTCAAGAATGAAACATTCGTAATCCTGAAACGTCTGCCACAGCACGCTTTTTATGGATGAAAGAAGACCGGCCCTCCTGTTCCTGCTGACAGGGATGACAACGGTGAATCGGCAGCGGGATTGCCTGTTGAGCAATACATTTACTGAGCCATGCATAGGTACCATGCGGTCATTCCGATATTACCAATTATGAAGCCCGCGGGCATGCATCCGCCGAAGCCTGTTCACGCGCATTCCGCGTGCATATATCCGGTTCCCTGCGCAGGCGGACAGCGAGTAGCCTCGCGATTGAAAACCCCGGTTCAAATTGCTCTAATTTTAAATATATTTCCCGCCGGCTGTAAAAGGAGCCTCTGAAGATGCGCAACCCGATGAATCACTCGCCGGAATACCGGAAACGAAGATTTTTCAACTGGTTTCCGCTCGGCCTGACCTACGCAACCTTCTATATGGGCCGTTACAATCTCAATGCGGCCAGCAGCACCATGATGGAAAATTTTCACCTGACAAAAGCGGAATTCGGGATAATCGGAACGGCAGGATTCTGGACATATGCCCTTTCGGTAATGTTCAACGGCCCCCTGGCTGACAGGATAGGAGGGAAAAAGGCAATACTCTTCGGGGCCGCAGGCGCCTCGCTGCTGAACCTGATAATCGGAATTATTTTTCTCAACGGCTGGCAGACCAAGCTGATAGTCGGGATGTCGCTGCTTTATGCCGTGAACCAGTACTTCCAGTCTTTCGGCGCCCTTTCGGTGGTGAAGGTCAACGCTCCCTGGTTCCACGTCAAAGAACGGGGGATGTTCGGAGGCATCTTCGGGATAATGATATCCGGAGGCTATTTTCTTGCAATGACTGTTGGCGGCTGGATATTGTCCTATCTGCCCTGGTACTACATATTCCTGATACCCTCAGGAGCCATTTTCACCATGTTCATTATAGACCTTTTTATGGTGAAGGACACCCCGTCTCATGCAGGTTTTGCCAATTTCAATACCGGCGATGCCACGGCTAACGATCCTGACAAAGACAGTCCTCTGGATTGGAACCATCTGGTAAAACGTGTATTCAGCAATCCCGTTATCATAACCCTGGCTGTCTCGGAGTTTTGCACCGGTTTTGTGCGGCAGGGATTGATGTACTGGTTCGTTCCTTTCCTCAAAGAGGTTCACAACATCGGGCACGGCACCGCGCTTTTCTCAATAGCCACATCCGGCATCACGGTGGGCGGCATCCTCGGAGGGCTTTTATGCGGATATCTCTCCGACCATTGGTTCCAGTCGCGCAGGGCTCCGGTGGCTTTCATCTTCTACCTGGGCCAGATAATATCCCTTTTCATCCTGGGCAAAACACATTCCCCGACGCTGGCCGCCTTTATGATAGGGTTTACCTGCATGTGGATATTCGGGGTGCACGGCATGCTTTCAGGAACGGCTTCTATGGATTTCGGAGGCTCTAAAGCGGCTTCCTCCGTGGCAGGTCTGCTGGACGGAGTGCAGTATCTGGCATCGGGCCTGACCGGTTTTTTTATGGGGCATTTTCTGGACAAACTCGGCTGGAGCGCATGGACATTGATGATAATGCCTTTTTCACTCATGGGCGCCCTGCTCATGACCCGGCTATGGCATGAGACCCCCCTAAAAAAAGAAGAGCCGGCGGTTCCCACGCCTGCCCAGCCGCTTCTTGAAAGCGAACTATAAATCAGGATATAGGGTAGAGCAACTTGAGAAAAATTCCGGATAAAAAAATGGGGCACGAAACATACCCGTTTTATTAGGTGTTTACGTGCCTTAAAATTAGTATACCAGATAGCCCGACATTGTCAAGGCCTAATTTTTCAACTCTTCCCCCGAGGCATTTCCCGTCTGACTCAGCGCGTCGATCAACGTGCTTTTCAGTTCCTGCGGATCGAAGGGCTTGACTATATACTTGTATGCGCCAAGCTCCAGGGAAGATTTTGCTTTTTCCATCTCA
>JBDRGJ010000235.1:0-2749 GCA_043817835.1 bacterium | reverse complement strand
AAGCCGGAAGCCGGAAGCCAGAGGTCAGAGGTCAGAAGTCAGAGGCCAGAAGTCACAAGCGCGCCGGATGCCAAGTTTCAGTCATCTGACTTCAGACCTCTGACCTCTGACCTCACATCTCGGTCCTCCGGTCTCTCCCCTCTACCCTCTACCCTTTCATCTGTTCCCACAAGGCATATACGCTATGTGCCCACAGTGGTCCTGTGCAATGTGGAAGGAGAAACCGTAAGGAAATTATCCACGAAAAGGCCGGTGGCGGTATTCTCGGATGAGTCTGCCGTTACCAAGGCATTTCTGACGGAATTGGACAGTTTGAGAATACCGTGGCACGTTTTCACATCCCACAAATCACGGACAAAAAACCATTCCACCGTGGACTGGACGGATCTTGCATCCGTGGAAAAGGAAATATCGGCTTTCGCCAAGGCTCATCCGGACGTACAGGGAGTGCTATATCTGCTGGGCTGCGAACAGAAAAAACTGGACAAGAATACCCAGCCCCACGAGGACCTTGTCCGTCTGGGCATGCCACTGTTTCTGGCCGCCAAGCATTTCAATCCCGGCCTTTCAACGCCGGATGAAAACCATTCCACATTTCTGGCGGTCGTAACGAAAGTCGACGGAGCCTTCGGCTACAGGACCGATTCCCCATTCGATCCCATATGCGGAGCCGTTTCCGGAATAACCTACTGCCTGAGGAAAGAATTGGAAAAATCCGCGGTAAAACTGGTGGATTTTTCGCCGGAGACAAGCCCTTCCGTCACGGCCAAGAAAACGATGTACGAAATAATGGACAGCGACAGACGCCTCGCGGTGGGCTATCATTCCGGCAAGCGGTGGACTCTGATATCGAAACCGTCGGTTCTACCCAAAGAAAAAGGCCGGGATTTAAAAGGCAGAACCATCCTGGTTACGGGGGCAGGGAGAGGGTTGGGCGCTGAATTCTGCCGGATTCTTGCCGAACGCTTCCAACCCCGTCTGCTCATGCTTGACATCATAGCTCTCGACGACAATGCCGCGCAGTGGGCCGTGATGAGCGATGAACAACTGAAAGAATTGAAGAGTTCCATGTGGGCACAGTTGAAAGCATCGGCCTCGGGCCGCACCGTAGAAAAAGATACTGGCGGCACCGCCGCACTTTCAGCCTCGGCTCTGCCGTACTCCCGGCCTCTGGCGTTGTCGGGTGGTGCTGGCGCTTTGAAAGTGCTCTCAGACGGTGCCGGGGGGAAACAGGCCACCCCGGTCATTCTGGAACGCGAATTCACCAAGGTAAAAGATGCCATACAACTGCATCGGACCATAGAAAATCTTAAAAAACTGGGTTCTGAAACCGCTTATTTCAACTGCGACCTTAACGATCATGCGGCGGTACGCGAACTGACGCACAGGATAAAAACCGAATACCGGAAAATCGACGGGTTGGTGCACTTTGCCGGCTTTGAACGCTCCAAACTGGCCACAGACAAAACCGTTGATGAATTTTTCAGGGTCTATGACACAAAAGCCACAAGCGCAGGGCTGCTTCTGAAATACGACATAGTGAAGGAGGAAGGCTTCTGGGGTCTCATATCTTCCATAGCCGGCCGCTTCGGCAATGTGGGACAGACCGACTATGCCGCAGCCAGCGATTATCTCTCAAAACTGGCGATAAGCCTCACCAACAAAGGCATGCGGGCGGTTGCCGTGGACATGAGCGCATACGCAGATATAGGCATGGCCATGCGGCCGGGCGTTGAAGCTTTCCTTAAATCACAGGGAGTCGATTTCCTTTGCCCGGAGGAAGGCATGCAGGCTCTGACCGATGAACTCGTTTATGGCCGGACCCCGGAAATAGTCCTCTCAGGAAACCTCGGTTCGCTTGACTGGGACAAACAACTGGAGTATGTTCAGGGCACTGCCGGAGGACAGAATGGGCCTTTTATGGAAAAAGTGACGCGCCTGGCCCGGAACAAAGAACTGCTTGTCTCCAAGGAATTCAGCCTGGAAAAAGACCCGTATCTTAAGGACCATTCGATACAGGGAACTCCTTACGTTCCGGGAGTGATGGGACTGGAGATTTTCGCCGAGGCAGCGGGCCTGCTTACCGGAAAAACCCCGGTCGGGCTTGAACATGTCTCCTTTTCCCTGCCGGTCAAGCTCCTGCGCAACAAGCCGGTGGAAGCCAGAATAAAGGCCGTTTGGAAGGGCGATGCTGCGGACATTAAAATAGAATCCGATTTCATAAACCCCAGCGGCCTGAAGATGGGTAAGCCCAGGACGCATTTTACCGCCAGGACGGTGGCGGCAGGGGACCCCGCTCCGTTGTGGAACGTCATGAAAAAACCGCAAACCCCAGTATTAAAATATTCGATAGGCCGGGAAACCATCTACAAAGCCTACTTCCACGGTCCAAGCTTCAGGGTTTTGGACGGCATAGTGAGCATTGACCCAAAAAACGTCACGGCAATTTACAAAAAACCTGCGGCTCCGCTCTGGAACGACCCGTGCAAAAAGCCTGTATTCCACCCCATGCTGATCGAAGCGGCCTTTCAGACCTGCGGATACAATGATCTGCACTTCGCCAAAAGAATGTCCCTTCCTGATGCCATAGGCAGGGTATTGGTATATCGCAACCAGGAAGACGCCGATATGCTTTTTATCCATTCCTCCTTCAAAGGGCGCGACAACGCCGGCAAGAGCGTTTACGATGCATTTGTGTTTGATGAGACAGGCAGGCTGTGGGTGGAGTTGAACGATTACGTGATGATCC
>JBDRGJ010000234.1:0-8513 GCA_043817835.1 bacterium | reverse complement strand
AAGACGTCAGCAGCGTGTTTGTCAGGTATCCCTTCAGCCCGTCCCTTTGCTCATCTTCTTTAATCTTGTCCTCGTCTATGGCGACCGTCGCCGCGCCGGTTATTGTCAGGAATTTATTATAGCCGCGGTTGTTGATGTGTTCTTTTGTCAGCCGGCTGGTTTTAAGGTGCGCCCTAAGTTTCCTTACACCCTTCTCCCTATTCGCAGCGTCCTTCTTGGCGCGCTTAACTGAATACGCGACAATAAGCCTGACATCTCCGGGCTTCCGGATTACAAAACTGTCTCCATCCCCCATACCAGGTCGCTTGCGCAGGATATCCAGTTTTGTCTGTGCCTCCTCGTTTTTTAGCCGCGCTCCAATAATAAACCGATACTGTTCCGAGGCCAAGTTTTGCAGATTACGCTTAGATAAAAGACCAGCATCCGCCACTACGGTCGGCTTATCGAATCCGTATTTGCGCTGTATTTTCTCCAGCGTGGGCAGCAAGGTGTGTCCCTCAAATGTGTTGCCCTCGAAGATGTCGTACCCTATCGGCAAGCCCTGCTCGCCGACAAGAAGACCCAACAAAATCTGAGGGTGTTGGAACTTACCGTCTTTGCTGAAACCAATCTTGCGTAAATCATCCTCGTCTTCCGACTCAAAATACAGCGTGGTCATGTCGTAGAAGACCACGCTGACGTTCCCAAGTCGGCGCTTCGTATAGTTATACGCGATTGCGCCAGCCTGCTCCTTGTATTTCCCTGCAAGGCTGTCCATGAACCTGTAGATATCATCAACGGATTTACGCATCCCTTGGTATCGATAAAGATAGTCGATGGTTTTCAGTTTGCTGACAGGATATGCCAGGCGCGCTATAGTCACATGCCGGAACATCTCATCGCCTACAGCGCCAAAGCCTATGCGGTCAAACAAGGCTCCAAAAATCAACTCTGGGCCGATAGTATGGATTTGCGCGTTGTCCAGCGCCGTGACAAAAGCTTCTATCGTCATGTCTTCCTGACTGATGACAGGCATCAGGTAAGGCTGTGCCGGTTGCTGGGCTCTGATGAACTGCCCCCCTCGCAACACAAGGCGCTCAATCTCGTGTATATCGTGGGATGAACCAATTGTATGGACAACCTTGTAACCGTTTTCTTTTTGGATTACTTGAATACTGACGGAGCCGCTTTTATTCTTCTTTTTCCTGACAAACATCCCCTTATTTTACCCTCGGGACACCCAAAATTCAAGAGGCTCTCGTCGAGCCGACCGCCATTTTTGAAGGGTTTGCGGAAGTCAGGGGACAGCAATGACTTTCAATATAAGTGAAGGGCGAATTCTTGTGTGTTTGGCGGAGGATATGCATATTAGTATAATTACTAAAATGCATATGTGTCATGCTGAATAAATAAAGACTTTTTTTGCGGGGGAACCGGAATTAATTGATAGTCAGCAGTATCCAAAAGTAAGAGCTGATGAACCTTCAGATGAGCAATCCTTTGACAAGGCGCTTTGTAAAGAATACCGTTTTCATACTTCTTGGCATCTTTGCCGTTGCAGGGTGCCGCCGGGAAACCGAGTCGGATATAGTTCCAGGCACCGGAATACGCAATGTCGTCCTGATAGGATGGGACGGATGCCAGCGGTCTCATATGGAAGACCTCTTGCGAGCCGGCAGCCTTCCCAATCTTAAAAAATTGATTGATGAAGGAGGCTATGTCCATACCCGCGTCACTACCGGGGCTACCGTCACAAAGCCCGGCTGGGCGGAGATCCTGACCGGCTACAGCGCGGAGCGGCTGAAAATCACTTCGAATCGGAATTTTGCTCCAATTCCCAGAGGTTACACTGTTTTCGAACGATTTAAGGATATTTCGTATGGAAAAATGGCTGTCATTTTTATCGGCGGAAAGATCAATAATATCGGCCATCGCGGCCCTCACAAAATATGCAAGAACTGCATCACCAGGGACCCGATAACCCATTTGAAGACTTTCCACTGGGATGAAAACGCGCCGCAGGTCAGATCAGTGCCTACCGCAGGCGGGGGCCCGCAACGCTGGGTTCCCAGGGAGGGTGAACCCTACTTCAACGTTCATCCGGTCCTGGACTGCCACAAGACAGCACTCGGGTCTGCGGAGCATGTCGGTCCGGAAGCCCTCTCGGCCCTGGAAAGCTTTAAAGGACGGCCTTTCTTCGCTTTCTTCCACTTCGAGGAGCCCGACGAGCAGGGCCATGTCTACGGCGAAAATTCCAGGGAGTACAGCGAAGCCATTCGCACCGCGGATGTCTGGCTAGGCAGAATTGTGGCAAAGCTGCGGCGGTCCGGCATTTACGAAACCACCGCGGTCTTTGTCGTTTCGGATCACGGTATGGATGAGGACGGCAACGAACATTTCAACGCACCCGAAACCTTTCTGGTCACGAACCTTAAAAAGAAGTTGCGAAGCGGAGACAGAAAGGACGTGACCCCCACCCTGCTGCAGTCCCTCGGTATAAATGCCGACAAATTCCGTCCGAGGCTGGAGGGACGCTCGCTGATTGATGACTGACCCGGGGAAGCGCTGCATGAGCGAATAGAATCAGGTGTGCAGCCATATCGGGTATGCACAAGCTCTCAAAAACCACCTGTATGCCGTTTCCCGAATTTCAGTCATATCTTAAAAAAGCCATGATGAACGGCCTGAGGCTCCTGGCAGGCGCTGTTTTTGTCCTATTGGCGCTTGAAGCGGCATTCCGGGCGGCAGGACTTTTCTTCCCAAGCCCAAGGGCAATCCCGCGCAGGCAAGGCGAGCATGTAATTCTATGCGAAGGAGACTCGGCTACTTTTGGCGTAGGAGGGATAGCGTATCCCCTCCAGCTGGAACGCATTCTTAACAGCCGCCCTGCCATGGATATCAGGTTTCGTGTCATAAACCATGGCATTCCAGGCTCGAATACAACACAGATTTATGAGCGGCTCGCTTATGATATTGCCAAAATACGTCCGGATACGGTCATTATAATAGCCGGTGAATTAAGCCCTTTATCCCATATGGAGCGCAACCTGTCCGGCTTACCATGGCGAGCAAAGATTAATAGATTTCTGCTCAATTCGAAGGTATACAAATTCGGAAAATTATTATTCATTGGCTTTCGCCACGCCAGCTTCCATGAATTTCAGGAAAGTCTGGGGAACAAACAACCGGAAAAGACAGCGGACAGAATTCTAAATCTCCAAGCGGAGACTGAAAGGCAGCCCGACCCATCCACAGAAAAGTTCCTTCTGAAACCCGGCAGGTTCGAGAGTATTTACACGGAAACCGGCATCAGCGAAAATGCTGACAATGCCGGAAGTCTTTTCAGAAGGGGCAAACTCGACAAGGCGGTCGACGGCGTAATATCCACTCTGGAACTCGCATATGCTCTTGACAAACGTTACGGAATGGTCGTTTATCGATTCAAAAAACAGCCTGTGATCGGCGAAATCCTGGCAACTGCGGAATCCCTCCGACCTGATTCTGAGAATGTCCTTTTTGCCCTTGGGGAATACAATTTCAGAGGTGGCCTTTTCAAAGAAGCCATTAAATATTTCGAGAGGGCCGTTCAAAAACATCCGCGTTCCGCGCGCTCCCATGCCGGCTTGGCAATGTGCCTTATTGAGAGGCATGATGCGGATGGGGCATACAAGCTTGTTAAGAAGGCTCTGTCTATCCGGCCTGATGATTTTAAAGTCCGCATGGCCGCGGCGCGGCATCACTTCAACCGTACGGATTATCCCCGCGCTGCCGAAGAGCTGCTCAAAGTTGCCGAAGATAAGAAGCATATACTCCAGAATGTCATTCCTAGAGTGTATTGGCATGCACATGAACGTGAAAAAGCTTTGGAGTTTGCCCTCAAAGTGAGGGAGAATGAGAGATGGCCTGTGGTGTGGAAGATAATAGAGATTTCTTACTGGAAAGAGAAGGACAGGAATGAAAAAGTGCTTAAAGCTATGCCGGATGGAATGAGACGCTATTCAAAGGATTACCAGTTTGCGCACGGCCTGCCGATAGATATTGAGAAAGATATTCAAAAAATATATGCGCTGACCAGGGATTACGAAGCAACGCTTATCCTCGCATCTTATCCAGTGTGGCGTTTCCCCGAGGTAGAAAAAGCGGCCAGGAAATACGGAATAAGGTATGTTAATTTCAAGAAACTCCTGGAAAGAAAGTTTTCCTCGAAAGACCGGTTCACCGCAACGGATGGTTTTCACTGCAATACCATGGGTTATAAGCACATGGCCGAAGTTATGGCTGATGAAGTGCTTCACCCGGAACGTTCATTTGACCCTGAATCCATCAGCCCATAAAAAAATGCCAGCGCCAACATCAAAAACGCCGGTCGGGAAGCTGTTGTTTTCCGTGTTTGCCGCGGTCTGTTTATGGGCCGGGACTGTGACGCTCGTTTTTCCCGCTGACCTGATATCCAAAGAGGCTCCGGACGGCTTTGTGACGTCGGATGCCTCAGCGGTCTCCGCGCCTAAAGTCAAGTCCGGGATAACGGTATCCGGCCGCCGGCCCAATGTCATCATTATTTCGATGGACTGTCTCCGTGCCGACCACATTGGCTCCTACGGTTACAACAGAAATACAAGCCCCAGCATCGACCGGCTTGCCGGTTCCGGCATCCGGTTCTCTCAGGCCATTGCGCAGGCATCAAGTTCGCAGATGAGCGCTGTCAGTCTTTTGACAGGACACTACGGCGTCCCTGGGGCTGTTCCGAAGTGGCCGTCCTCAGCCATCACTTTAGGCGAGGCCTTTCGTATGAGCGGCTACCGCACTGCGGCCTTTACTGGAAGCGTCCATCTTTCCCGTCGGCAGGGCTTCAACAGGGGATTCGACGATTTTTACAATGAGATGGAATACGGACGACTGAAAGACATCCTGCGTCATGCCCTAACCTGGCTGGAACGCAGGGGAGACGGGGAATTCCTTCTCTTTCTCCAGGCATATGACGCTCACGCCCCTTATGAAATGCCGGAGAAATACCGCCACCTTTTTGAAAAGAGCTATGACGGGATACTGAACAGATTCGGCATGGGGCATGCTCTGGGCCGGCTGATTAAGGGCAATCTCTTGACGACTGAATACGGCATGACCTACCGTTTGGGACCTAAAGATTTTAGTCACTGGAACGCGCAATACGACGGCGCCATCACATATGCCGACAAGCAGATAGGCGATTTTCTCGGATATCTCGACCGCACGGGCCTGGCAGATAACACCATCGTCGTCTTTTTGGGGAGTCATGGCGAAGCATTGGGCAAGCGTGGTTTTGTCTTGCCAAGGAGGCACGGCGACATCTACGAGGAAGGCATCCATGTCCCACTCATCATCCGGCTGCCCGAGCAGTTCTCTAAGCTTAGATTTGGGACACACAGGCCGCTCTCCGTTATCGACACGCAGGTGCAGCTAATAGACCTGATGCCCACGATACTGGACCTGCTGGATATCCCTGTTCCCAGGCAATGCCAGGGGAAAAGCCTGACGCCCCTTATGGAAGGCAGTGCGCTTTCGGATTTCAACCGCTTTGTTTTCTCGGTCGGAGCGGGCGGAGATAGTTTGACGATGAGATCCTGCGTCCGCTCCGGCGGCTGGAAACTGCTCCGGTTCCGCAACAAGGCAGGCTCGCTCAAACGGAAAGAACTCTATAATCTGACCGCCGACCCAGGAGAACGGAAGAATCTGGTGGGGGCCGAACCCGGCATCGAACGTTCTCTAGCAACGGAACTTGAGCGGTTCGACGCCGCCCGGACCTCGGCTCTTCGAACCAACACAGATGCAAAGCCTCCCCTGAAAGCCGGACGGTCGCCGGACTCAGACGACCATAACGGGATATATCGGCCCAATATCCTCATGATAGTTATGGAGTCCGGCCGACCCGACCACTTTTCTTACAACGGCTACCGGCTGCCCACAACCCCTAATATCGACGCTCTGGCGCGCCGCAGCGCCGTATTCAAGTCGGCTTATGCCCAGTCCAACTGGACGCTGCCGTCATTTGCGTCCCTGCTGACCGGAAAATATCCGCGAAGCCTGGGGATGTTTACCCCGGCCCGGAAGCTTTCTGATTTTCCGTATACAGATCCCCCCCTGCGCCGCACCGAAACAACGCTGCCGGAGGCGTTGAAAAAAGCAGGCTACAGGACGGCGGGCTTCTTCACCGGCCGGTTCAACGCCGCGGCATATGGTTTTGATAAGGGGTTCGATATTTACAGGAATTACCAGAGAAAGATTGACAAGGACCGCAAGCCGATGAAATCCTTCCCCGATTTCCTTCCCGAAGCTATGCGATGGATGGAAAAGGAGGACAATTCGCCCTTCTTCGTCCTGCTTAATCCGAGCGAAACCCACCGGCCGTATCTGCCGCCGAAGTCCTGGCTGCAGCCGTATGTTAAGGACTATGCGGGCAGCTTTGACTCAATATGGTTATCAAAGAAAGTCTTCTCCGGGATTCGCAAAGACGACAAAGGATGGTTTCTTTCGCGGGATGACGTTCCGGCGGAAAAACGCCTGACCCGCCTGGGCCGGGAAGATATCGACTACCTGACAGGCCGTTACGACTCTGCGCTAGCCTATTCCGACAAGTTTATCGGGGATATCATGGAATGGCTGCAGCAACGATTGCTATTCGATACCATCGTTGTCCTGACTTCTGATCATGGCGAACAGTTGGGTGATCATGGAGCCTTCCTGCACTGCACTGAGCCGCCCCGCCTCTACCGCGAGGTCACGCATGTGCCTCTGATAATCAAAACACCAAAGCTATGGCTGAACACCGGAGGAACGGTGATTGAGCAGGATGTTGGGCTGATAGATGTTATGCCCACACTGCTTGACTTGGTCAGAGTCCATCTGCCAGAAGGTATGCAGGGGCGAAGCCTGCTGGGACACCTTCTGCCCGCACATGAGCCGCTGGCAGACCGCCCCGTATTTGCGGAAACATCAGGTCATGGGACCGATGTCCAATCCATACAGTCAAAGGACTGGAAGCTTATTGTTTCTCGGCAGGCAGGGGGTAAAGAAACCGTGGAACTCTATCGTATATCTTCCGACCCCGGCGAGACGCGGAATGTGGCGCGGGAAACCCCGGCCGTCGTCCAAGAAATGAAGAACCGGCTGGCAGTCTGGACGGCCGTCAATGAGAAGTCGCACGCCAGGGCTTCCATGAAAGAGCCCCTACTGCCAATATCCGTGTTCCTTGGCATCTTTAAGCAGAGAATCCGGGATTTTTTTCGTTGACGGGTAATAAGGCACAAAATTTTTTGACTTTCTGACCCATTCATCCAGTTTTATTTTAAGCTTCTGTGCGACATCCGGATGCGCATCTGTCATGTCGACAAACTCATCCGGATCGGTGCGCATGTTATACAATTCAAAAGTTTCCTTTCTGACAGTCCGGGTGCTTGTATCTTTATCAAAATCAGGGAAATCAACCTCGCGCAGGAGCTTCCAGTCCAGGCTTCTTATGACTTCAGTGTAGCTTCTCGTCCACATCCGCGGCGAAGGAAAGTCGTGTGCTTTAAACATGCCCAGTATCCGCTCGCTGAAAGTTTTCGTCCGAGCCTTCTGGGGAGGGGCGGCCAGGTTGAACGCCAGGCCTGTATGGACGTAATCATGAATTTTCCTGCCATTGACCATAAGAGGCATCAGGCTCCTGCCCTGCATCTTCTGGTGCGGATGTATCTGCAGAAACTCGAGAACTGTCGGCATGATGTCGGTAAGCTCAACCAATCCATGCAGCCTCCTGCCTGCCGTTTCAGGGAGCCTTATCAGCAGCGGCACATGCACTACGTCGTCATAAAACGCACCTCGGAGAGTGCCAGGGCGACCGAAACGGCCGTGTTTGGCGAACATTTCCCCGTGTTCGGAAAGGATGATAATGAGTGTTTTTTGTAGAATATTTCCATCAAGGGAACCAAGAAATTTGCCTATTCTGCAATCTACGGACAGCACCTCCTCGTCGTAGAGGTCTTTCAGGTAATTTATGTCGTCCTGCGTCAGGACGACCGGTTTAACCGGGGGGCAGTTTGACGAAGTCCTGAAAGGCGTGCATCCTCCCATATAAAATGCATCGTATGTTTTAGTCGAGGTCCTGACAGCTCTTACGCACTTGGTGTAGTCAATAGCGGCTTTTTTGCCGCTGGAACCGCTGAACCGGCCTTTGAATTCTTTCGGAGGGGTAAAGGGGCAGTGGGCGTCATACCCATGGATAAACAGGAAAAACCTGCCCGGCGGCTTTTTGGCCAGCCACTCTTCGGCTTGTTTCAGGGTGACGTTGAAACCTGTGAAATTGGGATTGTCATCCGTTATTTGGAATCCCCGCATATGGCCGAATCCCCTGTAGTAGTCCAGGCCGCCGGTAAAGGCGGCGGTCCGGAAACCGTTTTTTTTCAGAATTTCCGGCAGTGTCTTGATATCCGGAGCCAGCAGGTTATCCGTCGAGCGTTTAGAGATGCCGTGGGTATAGGGATACAGCGAAGTGAAAAGCGATGTCGCGGCCGGCAGGG
>JBDRGJ010000233.1:0-11085 GCA_043817835.1 bacterium | reverse complement strand
GGTCACCGCCGCCGCTCCTCCGCAGCAGACCGCTTTTACGGGGCTCTCCACGGACTTTATTACGGTAAACTGGAACCCCGGACAGAACCCCTCTGACACACAATTCCTCGCAGAGATTTCGCTTTCCTCTTCCCCCTTTGTCACTGAAGATAGCTCTTCCACCTTAGCTGCTTACGCCTCTTTCGGATCTCTCTCGCAAAACACGACTTACTACCCCAGGGTGACGGCGTTCAACCGCAGGGGCCTGACGGCAGGACCCGTGTATTTCACGCCCATGGCCACGCTGGCCGGCAATCCGGTTCCCGCCGCTTTTTCACTGGGCTCCTCATCAGTCACACTGAACTGGGGAGAGGGAACTAATCCGCTTCCTCCTGAAACGTTCTACCTGGCCGAAATCTCATCCAACACGGATTTTGCCGCGCCGGTCATTTCCTCCGTTACCACGGCGCTTAACGCCTCTTTCCAGGACCTGGTCTCCAACACCACATGGTACCTCCGTGTCTCGGCTCTCAGCCACACCGGAGTGCCCACCCAGCCCGTCTCTCTTGGAGAGGCGCTCACATATCCCGCGACGCCGATGCTTTTGAGCGGAGCCACTTTTTCCTTTATCATGCTTGACGCCCTCACTCTAAACTGGACAAAAAATGGCAATTCCAGCATGACAGTTTATGAAGTTGAAATATCCACGGGATCGGATTTCGGCTTGCCGGCATCCTCCGGTTCCACTCTTTCGGAATCTCTCGCTTTCACCGGGCTTGCGCCCGGCACCACTTACCATGCAAGGGTAAAAGCCGTAGGGCTTGCAGGTCTGGCCAGCCCCTGGTCACTCTCTGATTCCACCCGAACGCTGTCTGAAACCAGACAGACCGCTGTTTATACCCAGCCCACAACCGCGGTGCTGAAAACTTCCTATGGCGACATTTCGGTCATGATTCCAGCCGGAACATTCGGCAGTTCGGTAAAAGTGACCCTCACAACGGCATCTTCGCTTCCGGCGGCTCCCAGTCCGGCGGCAGCCCTGATCCCCACCGGCATGGGAGTCGTCATAACGGTGGAACCGAAGTTCCAGCCCAACAAGCTTGTTACAATCACGGTGCCTTACCGACCTTCCCAGATGGCGGGATTGGACAGACGCGCTCTGGTCCTGGCCATCTACGACCCGGCGGGAAAAGTCTGGGCGCCCCTGCCATCGGTCTCGAATACCTCCGACAACACCGTGACCGCCCAGACCTGGCACCTCTCCACTTTTCAGATAATGCAGAGTCTTGCTCCTGCGGGGCTTGCCGGGGCTAAAATCTTTCCCAACCCTTTTAAACCTTCCAGCGGCAAAGGCATGGTTCAGTTCTCCAACATTCCTGCCGCAGCCAGGGTGAAAATCTACACCCTCCTGGGAGAACTGGTGAAGGAACTGAGGGCCGATTCCAACGGCATAGCATTATGGTACGGCACCAACCGATGGGGAGCCAAAGCAGCCAGCGGCGTTTACCTGGTCCTTCTGGAAAAGGAGGACGGCTCGGGCAGAATGGTGACAAAACTGGCGGTGGAACGATGAAGACAAGAAGACAGAAGTCAGAAGCCAGAATTCAGAAGAACAAAGTGAAAAGCACAATGCTATCAGTGTAAAAACCGGAAAAATTTGTTTTATGGAAACGGCAAAAGCTCGGATTTTTAAAACCGTAAAATGGCAAGCTCTTAACTGGGTTGTCTCTGCGTTTTTTCTGGCTTTCTCAGCGGGAACGGCGGTCGAAGCCGGAAACCAGTTTGACAGAAGCGGGGTCGGAACCACCGCCGGTCAGTTCCTGAAACTCGCGGCAGGAGCCAGAGGTGCGGCACTGGGAGAGGCTTATTCGGCCCTAACGGACGACGCCTCATCGCTATACTGGAACCCGGCGGGCATAACCAAGGTAAAAGCCAATTCCCTGGTGGTGATGCATTCAGCCTACCTGGCAGACACTTTCTTCGATTATATCGCCTACTCCCAAAGCCAGGGTGAAACAGGCTCATGGGGTTTAAGCGTGCAGTACATGAACCACGGCACCCTGGCCGGAACGGACGACTACGGCTCATCCCTGGGGGATTTCTCCCCGAGCGACCTGGCAATCACGCTGGGGTTCGCCTGTGACATCTCCGGTTACAGGAAAGAGCCTGAGGAACGCTTTGTTCTGGGCGCCACAGGGAAATTGGTGCGCTCTAAAATAATCAACGCAGACAACACCCTGGCTGCCGATATAGGCCTGCTTTTTCCATACTTATTCGACAATAAATTCCAAATGTCCATTACAGCACAGAACCTTATGGGAACGCTTAAGCTGGACCAGGAAAGCTATCCTCTGCCCCTGCTCATCAGACTCGGCAGCCGCACTAAAATAAGCAAATATTGGGACGTCATGGCGGACCTGACAGCGCCTAAAGACAATTATCCCTGGCTTGCCATTGGCACGGAATTCCGGATCGATCTGGGCGGCTCGCTGCGCGCCGCTCTGCGCGGCGGTTTCAACACCAGAGCCATATCCGACCTGGAAGGCACCCGGAATATCTCCATGGGAATGGGGCTCGGAACCCCGTCATTTTCTGTCGACTACGCCTTTACGCCGTTCGGTGTTCTGGGCAACGCCCACAGGATTTCAATGGGATTCAGTTTCTAAAAGGCAGATATCGGATATTAGATATTAGATTCAGAAAATACTAATAAAAAACGGCTTTTCCAAATATTAGAAAAAGCCGTTTTCTTATAAATATCTTCAATATCCCTGCCTGCGTGCCAAGCACTTCGGCACCCGCCTGTCATCCGTCGGGCAGGGGCAGGCAACATCTAATATCCGCTCTTACAGATCGATGTCAAAAATATGCGCGCCCCACGGCTGAAGTTCCACATAAATGCCCTGATTTCTTAATTCATCGGAAGAAAAGGACAAAAAACGCTCTGAAAGTTCGTCGTAAACAGCAACAGTTTTGCCGTCCGGGTTGACCGGCACGCGCAGGCGTCCGCGCGAAACCCCGTCATAATAATTTATCACAACCAGCTTCAGAGTCCTGCGCTGGGCCCAACTCCAGCAGAGCAGGTTCCTGCTTGTTCTGTCCTCATTGGAATCGGCCGAGGCCTCGAGCAGAGTCCATTCCCCTCCGTGAAAAGCCGGATGATCGGCGATTTTAAGAAGCTTGCCGTAAAATTTTTTCATGCCGGCGTCGCCCTTGATGCTGTGACGCAGGAACTGGATGGGCACTTTGGCGGCTATGCCTTCCAGTTGTCCGCTGTGAAAGAAACGCATGCCGCGCAGGGAAGTTATGGCCACTGCGGCAGCCATTGATTTTTCCCTGCCGAAAGCGATGATGGCCGGCATCTCATTATGGTTTTCGATAAAGCGCACCAAACGTTTCTGATAAACTTTCTCGGCCCTCAGGTGTACTCTGACTTCCTCCGCCCCCGCACAGCGAAGGCGATCATATATGGTTTTGTCGTAAGTGTAGTCAAAGCCCATTTCCTGCAAACGCCATTCCAGTCCCCAGTAAACTTCGGCCAGCAGGGTGAAAACCGGGTGCTTCTCCCTTACCGACGCGATGGCCTCCCTCCAGAATTCCGTTGCCGGCCTGGCAAATCCCTTTTTGTCCAGCAGCCTGCCCCACGTGTTCTCATGCACATCATTAAGGGTAAGCATCACCATGTCGCAACGTACGCCGTCACAGACTTCGGCCACACGCAGGAGGGTGTCTATCATCTTCTGCCTGGTCAGCGGATTGAAATAATTAAGCTGTGCCGAGTCCGTCCACGGAGCGAAGTTCGGATCTCTGCCATATGCCACATGCACCGTTCCGGCCCCGGTGTCCACGGGAAAAAACCAGTCGGGGTGCTGCTCCGCGTCAGCGGCCTCAGCGGTTACGAAACAGTCGATGGATTCCCTGACAAAAGCATTGTCTATCGCCACGTGATTGGTGACAAAGTCCAGAAAAAGCTTTAGCCCCATGGAATTGAGTTTTTCACGCAAAATCCCTATTTCATCTTCCCCCCCGAGTTCGGGATTAAGCCTGTAATCGAAAATCGAATACGGGGAAGCGCCTATGTCTTCAAGGGTGCCGCCGGAACAGACAGATACCAGTTCTTTGCGCAGGGTTTCGGAAGAGCGGGCTATCTCCATGCCGACCGGGCTTGGAGTCCATATCCCCATGAGCCATATGACATCAAAACCAAGGTGTTTGAGCTCCAGCCATTCCTCATCCGGAATGGTGGAAACGGTCAACGGCAGCCCGTATTTTTCACGAAGCTGTCTTATCCAGGGCCTGATGTTTATTTCGTAAATATGCGGATTGGAACGAAGCAATTGAACCCCCATGCGAACTATCTGTCTTTACTTTTTTATTAGTTTAACAGGTGTAACATAAGCTTTCAAGAGTGCCTTATTGTCTGCATTCACCGCCCTTGGATTCCACGAAGGGCGGTCTTTGAAATTTACGCCAAAATATTTTATGTACCCAGCGACATCGCCCGACCCGACAGCCCAGAAAAGGCTCCGGCACCCGGAATAATTCCCGGAAGCGCCAAGCCGACAGTACCGACGTACGCATACAGATTTAACTCAGGTTTTCCGACACTATCATGGCAGGAATAAGCCTGGAAAATCAGCGGATCCCTAAATTTATTATTTTATATTCTCCGGGCTGAAGGCTGCCGCGGAAAGTCCCTCCGATCGGGGCGGCATTAACCTGCGTAGCCTGCCAGGTCATATTTGCGATCACAGCCTTTTTCATGCCGGGATGGGTTTTGGATTCCATGACATAACCCGTCCATTGCTCGCCGTTTGAAGGCCAGAGCGGCTTTATTTCATATTCCCCCATTTCCGCCCGCACCTTATTGGAAACAGCAAACACGTCCCTGTAAACCGATTTGACCCACTGGTCTCCCCCGTTCCAGTCCACCTGCACCGGAACGCTGAACGGCAGGGGTTTTTCCTCCCACGGCTGCGCCGCGTTAAAACCTATCTCCGCCCCCGAGTAGACCATGATGGAACCCGGCAGGAGCATGGTCATGGCCAGGGCAGCGGGCAGACGCGCGCCATAAACCTTCTCAGGAGCTTTCTCGTCATGATTCCCTATAAAGTTCACGGCCCCGGCTCCGCCTTTCTGCCAGGCGAGGAAGGCGGCCCTGTTTATTCCGCTCTGCTGTTCCAGGGCGTTGGCGCCGGCAGAACAGTCATACCAGCCTGTCTGCCCTTCCGGACGGGAAGTCTCGTATTTGCTGTAAATCGTGTCGAAACCGCAGGCGGCCAGATCTTCCTGGTTGGCATAGGCTTCGGCAATGAAAGCCGTGGAAGGCTTTATTGCCTTCACCTCCCTTATAAGGCCGGACAGGAATTCCTCGGAAGGCATCTGCTTTTTCCAGTTTCGGGCGAAGACGGTGTTGAGCACGTTGTAGGACATATCCACACGGAAGCCGTCCACGTCAAAACGTGTGACCCAGCTCTTAACTATTTCCGACATGCGCCTGCGCAGGTCCTGGCGGCTGTAATCCAGCTGGGCGGTATCGTCCCAGGTGGAAATCTGGCCGAAAACCTCGTAGCCCCCGTGATGCACCCACAGCCACTTGTCCTTCCACTGATAGGCGAAGTGGCCTTTGGGCTGGCTTACGTTCCAGGGATCGGGCCATTTGCTTATGAAGTATTCCGGATTCTCCTCCAGCAGTCTGCAGTCCATGGAGGTATGGTTTACGACAAAATCAACTATTACGCGCAGGCCGGCCTGGTGCGCCATAGCCACAAACTTTTTGAAATCCGCCTCGGTGCCAAGATCGGGATTTATGCCGGAGTAGTCGCGTATGGAGAACGGGGAGCCCCCGGCTGTGCCCCACTGGTTTCTTTTGCCGATCGGCATTATGCCCATGGGCCAGACAGTGTCGAAACCCATCTTCTTTATGACTTGAAAATCCTCAGGCCGGAAATCGGCAAAAAAACGGAGATTTCTTTTTCTCTTTGCGGAATGAAAATGGATATCTGCCAGTCTCCTGCCGGCCGTATTGTAGGCGCGGGGAAAAAGCTCGTAGATCCTGGCTTTCTTGGCCCACTGTGATGCGTCGGCTTCAACCAGCGCACTCTGCAATTCGGAGACGTGCTTCTCAAGCAGTCTGTTGAGGCGGGAATTTTTTTCACCGGCCGGAAGCTGTGAATTGCGCAGAAGATAAAGTTCCTGCCTCATGGGGCCGGTCCAGGAAACCTCCGCCAGCAGGCAATCCAGATAGTTGAAATAGTCGTCCAACTGGCCCAGTCCGGCTTTGGTCCCGAATCTCCCCTCCAGTTCTTTCTTGGTGAAAAGGAAACCTTCCAGTCCCACGCTTTGCGCCTGGGATGTCATTCCGTTTCCGGAATTCCTGAAAACGAAGTGCCTTATCAGCGGCTGGCTGTCGCGCCAGAGCCCGGAAGCGAGAATCGTCTTCAGCTGGCTTACGTATTCATGGTTTTTATGGCCGCCGGCCTTCTTCCTCACGGAACCGGCGCTCACTGCGCTGCCTGAAACCGGAGGCAGTGCCCCATCGAAAATGGCCGCACCCTTCTGCCATGCCATCTCTTCAGGCGTTACGGAAAGCCTCAGGGCCGGTCCCTGCGAAAACGCAGCAGGTGACAATGCGAATTGTGAAATGATACTGAGCGCTGTAAATTTTTTAAGCATAAAACAGACACTGGCAGACGAATTTTTACGCTCTCCGCCACTGATAGCGTAACCTTAAAAATTTCAATCAGGAAGGGTCCAAAGACCTGCAGTTTCCTTCCCCTAAGGCCTAATGATAACCTTCCCCGGTTACGACATGCCTTAATGCCTGGGCACCAGCCAGTAAACGGCGAGCCGCGCCGTTATTAAGCTGAAAATCAGAATGAGCAGCATGCCGGAAATTATAACCCTTCTGGCCCAGCGGCTGCTGACATATCCCTTGACCACGGAGGCGGGTTCGCGTTCATAGACCCACCACTGAGTCCCCGGCACAGCGGCCACCGAAACGAGGTCTGCCCTGCCTTTCCCGGAAGAAACACCGGCTTTCATCTCTCTCACTCCGCGGGCCAAAGCGGCGTTGATAAGCCGTATGATCCCGGCCGGGGCGGATGAGCCGGGGTTCATCACCGCTTCACCCCTGGAATCGGCTATGACCAGCCCTCCGGCGTCCACTATCCCGCACTCTCCAGGGTCGGACCCGGCCCTCTCGGAACGCACCAGTTCCACAAGCCGGGCAAGGCTTATCCTGGTTACAACAACGCCCGAGGGCTTCGCCTCCCCCGGCCGCCTGATAGGTTCGGCCGCCAGAAGCACAGGAGGCTCGTCCGGCCTGTATTCCACGGCTCCCTGCGATTGTGCGGAAGCCATGGTTCTCTTAAAAACCCCCTTTCTGGAATAATCCGGCGAATCGCTCTTTTCACGGCCGGCTGAGGCCACCTCCCTGCCCGAGGAGTTCAGAAGCGAGAAACCCAGATAAAAATTCGGACGCTCTTTATTTTTTTTCTTCAGCATCGCCTTCCGTTCTTCCATGGAAGCCGATGAAAAAGCTCTGCCGGTTATGACTTCTCTTGCTCCATAGTCAGTCTCCAGGATTTCAAAAGCCATGCGTGCCGTGCCTGCGGCCCTTGCCTCGATCCTGGACAAGACCTCTCTCCTCAGGATTTCGGTATTGCCCGAGGAAAAATGAAAGCTGAGTATGCTGAAAGGCATAAGAAACAACACGGCAGTGGCAAGTATCAGTTTATGGATTGGACGCAGAGCAGGCATATCGGTTGTTCCCCCTTAAAAAATATCATTCCGCGGGAAATCATACAAAAAACGTGCATTTTTGTGTGTCCGCGTTAATCCTGAGACAGACTGATGTCATGCTCCGGCAGAAATATTATGGATTGTCCCATGGTTGCGATGTTTTAACGAATTGACTGGATGTGTTCCGGAAAAATCATGCGGCTTCCTGTCAGAAACCGTGTACAGTTGTTTATTCCGGCATAATTCTATCATGTTGTAGGCTGCTTGTGGAGTATCGCCGCATTTGCAGTCTGCCGGGCATGGGAGAGCGGACCGCAAATTGATATTATTTATTGCCGATGTCTGCATCAGTTATAAATACGGCAGCGCCCTGCTCTGGACCGGTCTCCCCCAATCCTCGGACAAGACAATTTTTGAATGATTTTTGGATGGTTCGCCAAGTTTTCAAGAGCGGTTGTCGTCCCTGTCTGCTTGTGATTTATCAAAACAGCCGGTTTTTTCTTCTAAAAAACAGGTCCGGGCGTGCTTATCCACGCCATCCACAGGGAGGTCCGTCGGTGTTTTACGGCTTGGGTCGGTTTTATGCGCTTGATAAGGCCGGCGATAGAACCGACCATCTTGCCTGTTCGAATACGTCAAAGTGCGGGAAGTTGTCGGACAGTTTCAGTATCAAACGGCGGGAATGACGTATTACAACAGCGGCCTGACACAACAGGCGGAATCGGAGGTTTTTGATGCAATAGCTGCTCCATCTCCGGGGTAATGCTCTATTCTTGAATGTCCTGACAAGGTTATACGCCAGCACGCATATCTGGCTGTATGCGGCATTTGCCTTAAGCTCACCGCAGGGAAGTTTGTCAAAAGCAAAACCGTTTTTTAGCTCGCCTATGGCTTTTTCAGCGCTGCCTCTGCCGTTATGATGATTGAGCACCTGTTCACTGGTCAATGACGCGGGAAAATTGCTGATTATCGCTCGGTCTTTGAACAGGTCTGAAAAAAGCTCAAGCTGTCCTTTTATCTTGCGTGTCACTATCATCCTGAATGCCGGCAGTTTCTTCTGATTGCTTCCTGAGCCCGGAGCATGGACTGTTTCGGCAAAAAGGAATGTCTCCTTGTCTTTTATCATAAGCCGCCAGTCTTTCTTCGGTATATTGCTGATAACTTCCCGCACGGATTCATCCAGGTCTGCCGTAATGGTGAACCCTATGCCGTTATTGTTGCAATACTCCATAATGTCGAGCTGGTATCCGGCGCTGTCGGATCGTAATCGCAAAGGATTATCAGCATGCAGGTGTTTACGGCAGTATTTAAGCAGAGGCAGCATGTGGGACTGCGGTGAAGCATTGCCGTTACGAAACACACAGCCCATGAAAACATCCGCCTCGGCTGCCCAGGCAGGCAGCGGATTGTACCCGCTGGAACCGTTGTACATTGTTCCGGCTTCTTTCTTATCGGATTCGATAAGTGTGGAATCCATATCCAGTGTGAGCGGCTGAGCAGGCCGGATGTTCAATAACGCCTGTTGAGCCGTTGCTTCAGACAAACGGTAAATAGAGCGGTTATCAAATCTTCCGAGAAAATCGCCGAGACTGTTTGCCGCCGGAAGCTCAGGCAGACAAAGCTGTTGCAGTCCGACGTCGCCACGTAAAATACGGGTATCCTCAAGCGTTTCACCGCCGCTTGCCAAAGTAAGCATCAGTTCCATGACATAATCAGAAGTGGAATAAGCTCCGTTGCGTCTCCATATTCCGGGGATTGCATCAAGATTTTTTATAAGTCCGGTGCTGTGCGCCAGTTCCGTAAGCAGGGGAAGTCCGGCAAAAGAGGTCAGGGATACGGGCGTTTTTTCCACTTTCAAACTGTGCGGATTTTGAGCTATCATATATTCACCTCACGGGTGAAAAGTCACAGGCTTTTCACTTTTGCCCTTAAGGGCAAGTTCTTAGACGGGACGTGAGGTAATTTTATTGTTTATTGAGAAATCAGGCCAGTCTGTCTTGTCAGAGGATTGGGGGTCTCTGTCTGCTTTTACTGACTCCTCCAATAAGGGTTATAATGCTTATATGGGGCTATGCCCGCGCCGGGCACGGAGGATTCGCAGCAACAGGAACCGTGGTGCCGGCTGTTCTGGCGGCAGGATTTCTTGCAGGCTGAACAGTGAACAGCGATTATATGATGATATGCTTATACGTTTGCCAAGGTTTTGCTATTGGAATTTCTCATTTGCCATTTTTTTTGTTAAGAAATTTCACCGTATAAACCTATAAACATATCATCGTATCATCATCTGTTTTAAGGAGGACCCGGATGTCCAAGACATGTTCATTTTCGGCTGTGGTTCCTGTGGCGGGAACAGGCACGCGCCTGCGCCCGCATACGTACACCTATCCCAAAGTCCTGCTCACAGTAGGTCATAAGCCCATACTGGGCCATATACTGGATCAGTTGACAGACATAGGCGCCGGCAGTGTCTGCCTCGTTGTGGGACACTTTGGCGAAAAGATAAGAGAATACGTTAAAACCGCCTATCCCTCCCTCAACGTGACTTACGTTGAACAGAAGGAACAGAAAGGGCTGGGCCATGCGATATGGCTGACAGCGGAACACGTGAAGGGACCGGTCTTCATCCTTCTGGGCGACACCATAATAGCGGCAGACATGCAGCAGTTCATTAAGTTTGAAGAGGACGCCGTAGGCGTTAGAGAAGTGGCTGATCCGCGGCGGTTCGGCGTGGTGGAGACGACGGAGAACGGCTATATAAAGCGCATAACCGAAAAGCCGGAGAAGCCGGCTTCTAACTCGGTGGTGGTGGGGGCCTACTCGTTCAAAGACAGTACCCTGCTCTACTCGGCACTGAACGACCTTGTAATATCACAAAAAACCACCCGTGGAGAGATACAACTGACCGACGCCATACAGTCGCTTGTTTCACGCGGACATAATATCCGCCCCGTTCCCATACAGGGCTGGTATGACTGCGGCAAACCATCCACCCTTCTGGCAACCAACCGTTACATTCTGAAAAAATACGGTCAACAGACCGCCAATGCAGACTGCCTGGTGGTGCCTCCGGTCTATATTGCTTCCACGGCCAGTGTCTCCAATTCAATCATAGGGCCGTATGTCTCGGTGGGAGACGGCGTCTTCATAAAAAATTCCATAATAAGCGATTCGATAATAAACGAAAAGGCGCGGATAGCAGACATGGTTCTTTCCGACTCCCTCGTCGGCCCCGGTGCGGCTCTCCTGGGCAGGAAAGACCATATAAACGTCGGAGAAAGCTCGGAAATAAACTTAGGACGACCGGGCGAGTGCTTGGAGGAATAATTTATGGCCAGAATACTTGTGATAGACGACGACGGC
>JBDRGJ010000232.1:0-7889 GCA_043817835.1 bacterium | reverse complement strand
CAAATTTTCCCACTGTAGCCCGCCGATTTATCGGCGCCGTAATCAGAAGCCCGATAAATCGGGCAGCTACACCCGCTTGGTGAAAAATGCCACGAGCATACTTGGGCGTTAGCCGAGGATTTGGGGGGCCGACCGCGGTTGTATCTTTGCTACCCTGTATTGTGCGCAATTGCAATGCGGCGGCGATTAAATTCCGGAAGCGGACATCGTATGAATGTTCATTTCTCGTTCGGACATGGCCGGCCCCGGCGATCTTATCCCTCTCCTCCGGGTGAGCCAGAAAGAATCTGATTTTGTCAACAAGATCATTTATCCCATCGAAGCTTACCGCCTCTTTTCCCGGCACATAGAATCTGTTGAGATCATCGGCATTCTCCGTCATCAGAAAACCGCCGGCGCCGGGGACCTCAAAAGTCCTCGCTTTGATCTGGCGGCTCCGGCAGGGAATCAGCCCCTTCATAATCAGGCCTGAATCGCTGAAATTCAGGCTGACAACCGATTCGCGCACAATTTTCGGGATCTCTTCCGCTGTTACCGGCCCATTGTTCCAGCCGTAACCGAAACAGTTCACGTCAATGCCATGTTCCTTAAGCTCAGCCATCCATTTGTGACGATTGCCGTAAGCGGAACCCACGAAGGACACCCGGTACCGGCACTTGGCTGCGGGAAGCGGTTCAGCGAGCTTTTCAGCGCTGGCCGCCCACTGTGTCAGAATAAAGTTTGAAAACCCATCCTGCCGGGCCCTGGAAACAGCCGTTGGATAAGTTGTCGCATAGGCATGAAATGCCGGAGCCATAAATCTGGAGAACTGTTCGTATTTCCAGGAATCATCGGTAGCCCAGTTGATGAGCAGCGCATCGGAGTTCTCGCGGACCATCTGCAGCGTTTCTAGCCACAACTCGTAGCCCATCAGGACGCAGAAGATAATGTCCGGTTTTTCGCTCTCAACCATTCTCGGAAATTTACGATTCAAATCCGTAAAATCTTTATAAGTTTTCTTGTTCAAAGACTCAAAAAACACGACCTCATGGCCAAGACGGCGGAAAGCGGGGATGAAGTTCACATACTCATATCCATGGCCGCGCGCCGGTTCGCCATAATTGTGTTCTCCAAAGACGCAGAGGATTTTCACAATGAGGTGTCTCCCTGATAAATTCGAGAGACAACTCTTGAAGCAATCAGTCCGGCATTAAAAATCAATGCTTTAACATACCTTAATGGGAAAAGGAGCAGCAAAATCAATTTGTCGATGCCTCGGGAAGCAACAAACGGATAGGTGATGTGGAATTTCAGCCTATTTAACAAAAACCCCGAAGAAATCAATCTTCCCGGGCTGCAGGGCCTCCGCGCCTCAGCCGGAATACGCTTATACAGGAACACCGAGGGATCTGTTCGAACGTTTCCGTGCTGAAGACAGTCGAAAACAAAATGCATGTCTCGCCCGAAAGAACAATTGTTGTATTCTCTGAACGCAAGCTTTTTTACCATATCTGTCCGGTGAAGCCCATATATTATGTTGGCTTTTCCGTTACGCTCCTCCGCCATATAGAACCGGACCATTCGGAGCAGCCGATTGCCCGAAAAATCGAATGTCCGGTAGGTTCTGACTGTTTTTCCGACCTCGTCTATATTCACCACATGTCCGAATGATATCGAAGCCCCGTCTTTAAAATTGCGGAGTAAAGCGGCAATCCAATCTTTATCCCACAGGTCATCATGCGCCGCCCACATAAAATACTTGCCTTGTGCCTGTTCCAGAACAAAATTGAAATTCCATAGAGATTCCCTGTTGTTTGGCTGCCGGAAACAGCGTATTCGTTTGTCCTGTTTTTCGAACGCTTCGCATATGGCGCCAGTACCGTCGCTCGACCCGTTGTCGGAAATGATGAGTTCAAAGTCCGTAAAGCTTTGCGCCAGCAGCGAAGCGAGGGCCTGAGCCAGATACTTTTCCCCGTTATAGACAGGGAGCCCGATGGTTACTAATGGGGTTGACATATTAAACCGCCGAAGATTGCTGTCGCCTCGCAGGCTTGAAGCCCAGTATCAGCGCAACGCAGTGCGCCAACAGCGTGAAAATTGCGAACACCTGCAGTCTCAAATTCTCATCCGCACGGAGTTCAGCCAGGTTAACGGCTTTACTGATGTCAATCGCAGCGAGCATGTGATACTTCATGCTGTATGCCAGGTGCCTTGCGCAGTGTAAAGCCGAACGCCGCGGCAGGATGCCGCCCCGAATTTCCCACCTCGCTTGTTCGTAAGTGGCCGGATTTGTCTCCTTGTAAAACATAACGTCAGGAATTACCCGCCAGTTGCCCGCTGCCGCCACAAGGAGAAAAAATGCTATCTCATTAAGAGAAACCGGCGACAGGGCGGAAAGCTTCGTTTTTTGATCGATAAATAATGAATTTCTTCTGTAGATGGAGTAAAACAGATTCCCATAATTATACTTCAACATATATTTCATTCTGACCGCGGGGGATTCCATGCGCCGGTCGTAGAAATATCCGCCTTCCGGAAAGAAGGGCTGCTTCTGGGAATTGATGGTATATTGAGCCTCGCATGCAACGGCGACCACGGAACTGTCTGATTCGGTGAATTCCCGCAGTATTTTCTCCAGAAAAAAAGTGTCCCATGCGTCGTCATGCGCCGCCCACATGAAATACTCGCCCCGGGCCTGCTGCAGAACGAAATCGAAATTATGGCTGGAACCCTTATTGACGGCCTGTCTGTGGAACTGGATCCGCCTGTCGTTTCCGGCATACTCCCCGCATATGGCAGCCGTTTTGTCAGTCGATGCATTGTCGGATATTATCAATTCAAAGTCAGCAAAACTTTGCGCGAGCAGCGAATCAAGAGCATGTCTGACCCGGCTTTCGCCGTTGTAAACGGGCATGCCTATGCTGACTTTTGGACCGGGCGGATTGGCCTGCTGTGTTGTATTGCTAACTCCCGGATTCATAGACGGCCTTGTACTTTAAGATTCGGCCAAGTACCCGCTCCCTGGTATATGGCGCTGCGAGCGCGGACATGCTCAGCGTTGCGATCGAAATGACAATCAGGGATGCCAAAACAGCCGGCTGCGACATCGGGCCGCTGAGCAGGAATCGCCCCAGACCCGCGGTCAGGAGGGCCGCGAACAGGGGCATGCACAAATCTTCCGCATACCAGCGCCATTTTTCGCCCGGAAGCAGCCGGCGGTGCATGAGTTGAATGCCGATTAAAACGTAACCGCTGTTGAGCATAACCCAGACGATTGCAGCGCCTGCCGCGCCATAATGGGAGGTCATCACAAAGATCAATGGAACCAGAACTATCACTGATACCACGTTGGAGTAAAAGGCAAGCCTGGTCCATCCGTGCGCCACCTGCAGGGCATAGGGAAGGTTCATCAATCCGTTCAAGGCCGTGCCGATGACCAATATACTCAGAATCAGGTGGGTATGCTCAACTGTTGTCGGATTCTGTGTCCATAGAAGCAGAATCTCCCGGGAAAACAAGGCTGCCACAATGGCGGCGGGCAAAATCAGCACCGACATGAGTTGACAACTGCGATGGTAAAGCTGTTTTAATCCCTCCTGATCGCCCAAAGAAACCAGTTGGGTGAAGCGGGGAAAAAGCGCAGAAACGACAGGGTTGATTACCTGGAAGAGAGCCATTGCCGCCACGCTGGCCAATGAGTAATAGCCGAACATCTCCAGTGTTAACAACCTGCTTAAAATGATTTTATCCATTTGCGTGAGTATTATCGACATCACCGCAATACCGCTCATGCCTGCCGCAAAGCGCCAAATGTGCCGGAATAGTTCAGGTTCAAAACCCGCCCTGATTTCAGGCTGGGGAAGGCTGCGCCACAGAATCCGCGCCGCCAAAAAAGTGCCAAGCACAGCGATTATAATCTGCCAGATAAAGAAGGCTTGTATGGTGGGAGAAATCAGCCATAAGACGAGCGCAGCGCCGCCTCCGCGCAATGTTTCGATAATAATTTTGACGGCATTAAGCAATACCTGTCTCTGAAGTCCCATCAATCCGCCGGAATAAAAGGTAAACGGCCAGCGAAAAGCAATAACAAGCCCCATGGTCATAATCGCGGCTCGCATGGTTTCAGGGGAAAGTCGATTTGCGCGCAGCCAATGCTCGGCGATGAAAGGCGCAAGCGCAATTACCGTAATCCCTACAAGCGCCCCGACCAGCCAGTAAACCAGCTCAAGCGTGCGCGCCAAATTGCGCATTTCCTGCGATTTGTTCTGCTGTATGGAAAGCCGCGCCATCTCCCGGTTCATAGTGACACCCAGCCCCATATCCAATATGGCAAAAACGGCCTGCAACACGGCAAAAAGGCCTACCAGGCCGTAAGATTCAATCCCCATGAAATGGATATAAAGAGGAATGAAGAGCAGCGACATCAAGGCTGTCCAGCCGTTGCCTGCATAGTTGGCGATTATGTTTTTCTTCAGCTTCGTCATCAAACTATTACTTCCTTCTAATCCAGGCACCCGGCCAATGAGTTATATTTTCAGTCAATTCGCTTTCGTTAAAAAGCCAGGAAGGCTGCTCAAGGATGAATTCCGGGTGTTTTTGCGCAAATTCAGCTGCCGCGGCGGTCGGGTTGTCCGTGATCCAATCAGGCTTGCCGCGCGGCGTATCATGAAGGTCTTTCATGATTCCGTCTGTGGCGACTATATAAGAACCCGGAGTCACCAGAGCGTGATAGGCGTTAAGCTCATCCAGCACATGTTGTTTGGCATGATTGGAATCCAGAATCACCAATGCCGTTTCATCCGGCTTGATTAAAGCTCTTACCTGGTCAACGATGGCCTTGTCCGTTGAGCTTCCTTCAATCAAAGTTATGTAAGGAAATAATTCGTGGTTTTCGAGTGCCTGTCTGTTATGCGGACGAATCTCAATGTCGACGCCAATGATACGGCCTTTGCCCATTGCCTTGCATAAACCGGCGTAATAAATCAGCGACCCGCCATGCGCAACCCCTGTTTCGATAATTACATCCGGTTTAATGCGATACAGCACTTCCTGGATACGGATCATATCCTCAGGCAGTTGGATGATGGGCCTGCCCATCCAGCTGAAAGTATAGGGATATTTCTGGTGCCAGCCCACTTTCACCCATTGTCGGGATATTTTCTCAAAAGCTTCCTTCGAATATAAATCAATTGTCCGGATGCCGTTATCCGTCTCAAAAGCAAGTGTTTTTTTGTCTGTATCTATCGTTATTTTCATTTTGTGTCCTTCGTATGCGAGCCTGTTTCATTTTTCCACCACGCGATGGTCTGTTCCAATCCCGTATCAAGATCAAATTTCGGCTGCCACCCCAGTTCGTCCGATAATCGTCTGACTTCAGCAGTCAGGACGGGCGGTTCATCGGCCGGCGCCGGTATGGCGCCCAATTGAACAAGGTCGCGCCGGAATTCAGGGGACAGTATAATTAATTCCCCACAGGGGCGGGATTGTGGATGTGAGCTTTCCCCCTTGGCTAAGCATGTTCATTGGGATAACACCTCCCAATGCCCGCCTTTGTCGGGGCCGACGCGCTTTATAAGGGCCTTTACCTTCAGCTTGCTGATATTTTCTTTTACTTTCCTTTCGGAAATCCCCACTATATTGGCCAGCTCTTTGGCTGTTATGCGCGGATTAGCGGTTACTTCTGAAAGTATTCCGGCTTGGTTTGCGGTGACCTTTTCTGGGACCTTTACAGTGACCTTTTCTGGGACCTTTTCTCCGACCTTTTTCTGGTTGAGGTTTGGGGTATGGCAGGGGAGGCGCGCTTTGGAGACCGTCACTACAAAGCTTTCCCCCACCTCCCGGAACTCAGGTGCGGCCAATCCATAGGCTTTAAACTCGTTTACTATACGGCCTATGCCAGAGCCGTACCTTTCTATTACGCCGGCTTCCTTGAACATGTCGGCAACCTGCACGTTGCGCGGTGCGGAGGTGTATTCCCCCCGCAGAAGCATGGGCACGGTTAAGCCGTGCGGAAGTCTGCCGGAGTTGTAAATCTGTATTTTATTGTCAAAAACTTTTACTATGCCTGTGGTGGATCCGGAATAGTCCCTGTGCACAATTGAGTTGATTACTATTTCCCTCAGGGCGTCAAGCGGATAGTCCCAGCGTTCTTCGCGCTGGGGCGCCCCGGTTATGATGTATTCTTTGTTGATATGCTTGGTTATAAAATCAAGTACGGCATCCACCTGGGTGAACAGATCGGCTTTGGTTCTGGCGCCGTCTTTTATAAGCGTGGGGGTCTGGAAGCGGCCAAGTTCAACGGCGGTGAACAGTGACTCTTTTTTGGTGAAAAGCAGGTAGCACGCCCTGGAAATGCGCTTACCGCGGAGTAAATCAAATTTTTTAAGGACCTGCAGCGGGGAATCTTTAATTTTCTCTTTCCTGCCACGGTTTACACGGCTTATAAACTTTTTTACCTTTGCCAGCGAGATGTCAACCAGGGAATGTTCCGGGTCGGTGGTGTAGTCCCAGCTGGAATTGAAAGTCTTGTAATGTGCCTGTGCTACCTCGTCGGGCCGCATTAAATGGTTGGAGTTCCCCACCCTTTTATAATAGCGCCCCTTAACCGCTACCGGCTTTATGGGGTATTCTTTTACCCGAAGGGCAACTACTGTCTTGCTGTCTACCATGACAATTTCAGCGTCCGGCAGCACGGAAGGCGTGGTTTTGGTTTTTACCTCGTTTACCCATTGTTGAAGGGTTTCGGCTGTTAAGGTGAGTCCGGAAATTTTGCCGTTGTCGGAAACTCCTAAAAGCACCGTCCCGCCGGAGGCGTTTGAAAAAGCGGCAATGGTTTCAACGGCCTCATTTGAGAACGCGGCCTTGAATTCCAGCGTTTGGGATTCGCCGGATTTAATAAGTTTTTTAAGTTCTTTGGCGTTCATAACAAAAATTGCCGGGCAGCCGGGCGGCTTAAGCTGGCCTTCCTAATTTTTTCACTGACTTTTAAGACTGCACTGTCCACGAAGGCCAGGTATTCTCCGCGTAACTCTTTACACCTATAAGTGTGTATAATCACCCCGGTAATATCAAGACCTGCAAGAGCATATCTCATTTTTCCACCACGCAATGGTCTGTTCCAATCCGGCATCAAGATCAAGCTTCGGCCGCCACCCCACCTCGTCCGATAATCGTCTGACTTCGGCAGTCAGGACGGGCGGTTCATAGGCCGGCGCCGGTATGGCTCCTAATTGAACAAGGTCGCGCCGGTTCAGCTTGTCCGCAATTTTACAGATAACATCTTTCAGAGCGACCGGCCGGCCTGACGCGATATTGACCGGCCCCGCAACTTCGCTTTCCAGAAGCGCGACAAAAGCAGCCGCGGCATCCTCCACATGCAGAAAATCCCTGATCTGCTCTCCGTGGGAGCAGCGCGCAGTTTCACCCTGCAGCAGGGAACGTATCACTGACGGGACCAGCCTGGCAGGATGCTCGTGGGAGCCGTAAAGAAAAAAAACTCTTCCCCATGCACTGCTTAATCCGGTTTCTTTACAGAAAGAACCCAGCATGGCTTGGAGAGAATGCTTGCAGATCCCGTACAAAGTCGCGGGCGACAGCGGGGTGGCCTGTTCGGAGCAATGTTCATATTTCCAGTCATACTCTGCGCATGTGCCGGCCATCACTGCGCGGCTCCCGCCATGAGAATAAAACTCCTGCAGCAAACCCAGGCCGGACTGAACCCAGCGGAAATTCTCAAGAGATGTCCAGTATTTCCCATGGGCTGTATTCCAGGCAAAGTGCAGCAGATGGGTCGGCCTGATCTCTTTTATCAAATGTTTTTGTTGAGCCGTATCCAGGAGATCGCACTTATGCCAAAAGATATCGGGCTTTTGACTGATGAAAGGGGGCCGGGAGATACAATCAACAGCATG
>JBDRGJ010000231.1:0-7970 GCA_043817835.1 bacterium | reverse complement strand
GTCAAATGTAACCGGTTCTGCGGCCACTGCGGGCACAGCCGGCACGGTAACCACCGCTGCGCAGCCAACCATCACCTCGGTGGGCACGCTCACCGGGCTGACGATGGGCGGGACATTGGCGATGGGCACAAACAACATCACTATGACCGGCTCATTGGGCGTAACCGGCTCAAGGCTGACCAAGGGTTGGTTCACAGACCTGCAGGTGACGAATGCGATTTCAGGCAGTGTGACCGGCTCGGCCGGCTCAGCAACCTCGGCAACAACGGCGACCAACCTGGCAAGCGGCGTCCAGGGCTCCGTGCCGTACCAGTCCGGCGCAGGCGCTACCGCCATGCTGGCCCCCGGTACCGCCGGGTATGTATTGCAGACCAATGGAGCAAGCGCCAATCCCACCTGGGTGGCCACTGCCGGCCTCCCCAGCGGAATGATAGCCATGTTTGACGGGTCCGGATGTCCGGGAGGGTGGATTGAGATAGCCGCGACCCGGAACAGGGTCGCCCGCGGCTGGGATGGGGCAACCCCAGCAAGCGAAACCAATATCGGCGGCTCAGACACGCTCCCCAGCATCGATTTGGCCAACATGACGGGCCCCGGTCCCAGTGCAAATGTAACGGTAGTTACTAGCGCCAACGTGCATTACAAAACCACTACTGTCGGGAGCAATGCCCACACTCATGCGCATGACCATGCGTCCACACAGAGCACCTCACCATCAACCGCTGTGCCTGCCTACAGGGCTTTTGTGTTCTGCAAAAAGAACTGATTTTCAGGGAAGGAGGCGGATGTCAGGGTTTTTTTTAAGTACGTTTCTGACGGACTCAAATGCCTGGCGCGCCGGCAGGTAATCAGGGTGCGCCAGTGTCAGGCTGTAAAGTTCGGCGTAGGCTTTGAGGTCCCGGCCGCTTTTCCAAAGCGCGTCGGCATAATGGAATCTGAGGTCGGGATCGCCGGAATTAAGGAAAACGGCCTTTTCAAAAGCTTTCACGGCTTCAGCCCAATCTTTCAATCCTTCGCAGACCAGCGCGTATTCAGCCTGGCTCCGCCAGGAATCAGGATATTTTTGCGACGATTTTCGCGCGAATCTCAATGCAGCCCTGTTTTTACGCATTTTTCTGTAAACCGAGGAAGCGACTGTAAGGACATCTTCGGATTCCGGATCGATATGCAGAGCCTGCGCGACATATCCCAGCGCTTTTATATTCCGGTTGAGCGCGCTGTTGGCCAGGGCCAGGTTTATAATAGCCGGCAGGTGCTTCGGTTCGGTTTGCAGAGCTTTTTCAAAAAACCGGATAGCGCGGGTATAATCCGATTTTTCATGGTAAATCCTGCCCAGGCTGTTTAAAGCGGGATAATCCGCGGGATTTTTTTCTACTATTTTTTTAAAAAAGATTTCCGCCGCGTTGAATCGTTTCATTGAAAAAAGCGTGTAACTCATGATGTTCAGGTCATCTGCGAAGTAAGCCAGAGCCAAAGCCTTTGCATTATTCCCCTTTTTCAACTCCAGCAACGCGAGGGCGCGCCAGATGTTCACCGTATTGGGGCCGATTTCATCGGAATTAAGGTGTTCTTTCAACAGGGTTTCAGCCCGCGCGTAATCCCTTTCGCTGATGTAAATTTGCGCCAGGTTAGCCGCAGGCGCGGCATTCCCGGGGGTCACTTCAAGTGCTTTTTTGAAAAGTTTCTTTGCAGCGGCATAATCATCCCTGTCAAGCATATATCGCGTGCCCAGATTGTTAAGCGCCCTTGCGCACAGGGGCTGCTGCTCAACTGTTATGGACCAGAAAGTGAAAGCGTCTTTCCAGTCTCTATTTCTGGCAAATGTTCTTGCGGAATAAGCCAAAAGCAGCAGCGACGCCAAAAGCGCCGGCAGAATTTTTTTCCCGTCGTACAGCCGGCCCGCCAGATAGGCGACAGAAAGGGAAAATCCGAAAACCGGCAGGTAAAGCCAGTGCTCGGCGAAAACCTGAAGGTTGTGGGTGGAGGGCATCAGGGGAAGCATCGGCGCGTAAGCGATAAAAAAGAAAAAAATCGAAAAAGAAAGAACAGGCATTTTTTTTGCTTTTGAGAAGGCCGTGCAAATCAGGATTGATGTGACGCAGAGGGAGAGGATGAATCTCCAGTCCGAAATTGATTCCACGGGAGGGATGGACAGGCGGCTGTAATCGCCGCACAGTTCCAGCGGGAAAATAGTTTTGTAAACTGCCTGGCCCAATACGACAGGGACCATCCTATATGAGGACAGAATGCTTCCGCCGTACCAGAGGGGTTCGCGGTAAGAGGTGGACTGAAACTTTAAAATACCGGAGGCAACATCCTCATCCGCGCATTCGTCCGTTTTGGTGAAGACTTCACGCGCCGCCGCACCTGACCCCGGCAAAGAAGATCTTTTCATTACAAAAGTTTTTTTGAAAACCTGGTCATATTCATGAGCGAGTCCGACATAAATATTCATTCCGGTATAGACAGCCATTAACGCCACAACCGGAATGGCGGCTAATTTAACAACCCGCCGGCCGGCAAAATTTCTCAGGGGGCGGGCGTCGTCTCCCGGCCTGAAAATGCACAGGTAGGCGAGAAAGGCGGCAGGCAGGATTACGGCGGATTGCTTGGAAAGCAGCGCCATAAGCCAGACGAGCAGCGCCGCACCGGCCCGGAACCCGCGGCCGGTTTCGGCGAAGGTGATCAGAAAGTAAAACGCATACAGAAAAAAGCCTCCTGAAAGTATATCCCGCCGGCCCGCCACATAAGCGATGGATTCGGTCTGCGCGGGATGCAGCGTAAACAGCAGTGCGGAAAGGAGGCCCAGGGCGTTTGACCGCAAAATGGCGGCTGCGGCAAGAAATGCCGCAAAGGAGGCGAAAAACTGATAGATAAGGTTTAAGAGATGAAACCCCCAGGGATCATCCGCAAAAATAAGTTTGTCAAGGTAAATAGACGCGTTTCGCAACGGTCTTCCGGCCAGGAATTTGCCGGCAGATAAAAGATTATCCGTTTCCCGGAAAGTTTTTGCGGCTGCCCATGGAGTCGGTCTCGCGGGAGTGCGCCGGTCGGAGGATATTTCTATGTCGTCGAAAGAGACCCAGCCATTGTCCAATGAGTTGTAATAAACGGCAAAAAGAGCGATGAAAATCAGGGCGGCGCAATGCCGGCGGCGCAGTTTAAAATCAGTCCATTCCCGTTTTATCCGGGGCAGCAGTTTTTCGCCTGAACGGGCAAAGAATCCCGGAATGTTCATGCGGCACATTCTAACATTTCCATCCCGGGGAGCAAGAGCCGGCGTCAAAAAATGCTATAAATTCACGCATGAAAATCAGGCAGACGTATTTCATGGCGATGAGCATTTTTGGAGTCGTCATGCTGTGTTTCCCGGCATACGGCGATCCGGCCCTTCGCTCCCAGTCCGGCGGGCAGGTAAAAGTCAATGTCGGCGTCAGCAACAGTCTGGACGACATCGTCGTTTACTTCGGCAAGGAAAACAAGTATTTTGAGAAGGAAGGCCTGGATATCTGTCACAAGTTTGGTTCTTCGAATTTTCATGCCCTTGCCAGGGGAACGTTGGATGTTTTTGCGACGATGTTCAACGCAAATCTTATGGAGCTTATGCGCGAATCGGGGATAAGGATAGTGGCGGGGCATCTGCGTAAAGTCAAAGGGAAGCCTTCCGCGAGGTATTATCTTGTCAGGAAGGAGTTATCAGGAAAGATCCGGACATTCGCCGACCTTAAAGGAAGGATTGTCGCGGCGCCTGCAGCAGGAACGACAGAGCATATATGGTTTCTGCGTCAGTTGGGCAAAGCCGGCTTAAGTGAAAATGATCTTGCCATCCAAGCTTCTTCTCCGGATCCGATAATATTTCTAAACAAGATGGTCGATGTGCAGTTCATAGCGGAACCCTGGGCCGGCCAAATCATCAATATGGGAGTGGCAGAAGTGTTCGCGGGAACGGATATCGCTGATGAGACATCGCAGCTCAAATTTCTTTGCTACTCAGGGAGTTTCATGAAGAACCGGCAGGCAGCCAGGCGCTTCATGGCGGCGTATCTGCGCAGCATAAGGGAGTTTTACAAAGCAAAGCCGGAAGACATTGAAGTCCTCGCCGTCAAAATATGGGGAATGCCGCTTGACGCGGAAGCGCTTTCCAGGCTGCATATGGCGGCCGATGGAAAAATCGACACTCAGGCGCTGACGGCGGCTCAGGAGTACGCGCTGCAAAAGAGATGGATAAAATCAAAAGCGGACGAAAAAGACATCATCGATTCCTCCTACGGCCGGTATGCCAATGAAGTATTGCGGAATGAAGACATGTCGCTGGAGCAATGACTGCCCTTACGGAAAGCCCTCCCAGGTGGGGCGCGGAGGCCGCTCAATGAGGAGCGCGTGCCAGAGCGCGTGCAGGGTGAGCTGAATGCCGAAAGAGCGGCGCAGTTCGCCCCAGTGTCCGCCGAACATCGGTCTCAGGCTCTGTGCCGAGGAGGCCACATGCGGCTCCATGCGGCGCAGAAAGGACGATTCCGACCACCAAGACATGGGAGGCGCGCCCAACCGGCGGACCCTGCTCAGGGACACGACTTCACGGGGCAGCTTTTCCCGGACCGCTTCCCGGAGAATCAGCTTGCCCGGCATCACACGCCTCTCATAATTCCAAAATGAAGGCCTGTCTCGCGACGGAATGTTAATCAGGTTTGCGTTGCAGCGGCCATCCAGAGGACGGACCTGCCTGGCGCCTGCCAGCCTGGAAACTCTTTCCTGGCGGCTCCTGGTGCCGCCGCTGTTGTGGTGGATTAAATTAGTGTGAAATTGGATCTGGGCCGTCAGGGGCCATCCGCGCGTCTGCGCCAGCGCCTCTTTGATGCGCGGCCGGACTGACATCTCTTCTGCCATGGAGCCCAGGGGCTCCGGATAGAAGTCCGAGAGACTGTCTATGATGCCGTTGTGCCGAAGCACGCAGAGAACGGGAAAATAAAGCAACAAATCATTGATGACCGTAGTATCAAGGCCCGGATGGAGTGCGGATAACATCCGCCACCGGCGGCGGCAGATAGCACGGCGCCAATAGAAACGCATCAGCGCGGGCGCCGTCAGCCAGGATTCGGCGACCTCCCGCAGATAATTAAAATGTTCGCCCATATAAGCCCCCGAGAAATACTGGGAGTAGCCGTGCGAGGCGACCAGGCGAGCGGTCAGGAGATTGTTCGTGAACGGCCTCCACGTGTTTTCAAGGAGCCAGATGATCTCGGGAACGGCCGTGATGTGCTCGCTGAAATTTATTTTTTTGACCGTGTGCCGGCGGATTCCCAGGCGGCGGCATACCAGCGTGGCGAACGGCACCTCCGAAGGCTGGGGGGATTCCGCGAACTCATAAGTAAAGGCGTGGACGCGGTCCGGGCCAAGGACCTCGGCAAGCGCGGCCGCGACGGCCGCGGAATCGATTCCTCCCGAGAGAGAGACGGCGGCTTCGCGGTCCGCGCCCAGGGCATTGCAGATATTGTCGAGCAGGTTTTTCCAGAGCCGTTCACCCAGCGCCGTCGGGTCATATTCGACGGGCTCGAAAGACTGTTTCCAGTACCAGCGGTGACTGAGCCCTTCGGACGAGACGTCGAGACGGTGTCCGGGAAGCACCTCCCTGATTTCCGCGAATGCAGTCGCGTCGCCGAAGGCCGTGATTCCGAGGAATGCAAACTCCAGGAAAGTGTCGGGGTCGACGGCGCGGGGCACGGCCGGATGGGCTAGCAGAGGCCTGATTGAAGAGGAGAACAGGAGAAGCCCGCCCGCAGAACCCGAGCCCTGCTCGAACCCGAAACAAGGCCTATGGCCGACAGAGGGTGTCTGAGATGACCCAAGAGGAACACTATTTAACCGCTGTTCCCGCACGAGGGTGAAGTAGAGCCGTTCGCAGCCGGAGAAATCGCGGAACAGGGAAAGCCGTCCCCGGCTTACGTCAGCGAAGGCCATGACCCAATCGCCGGCGCATTGCGGCTCGAATTCCGCATCATTGTGCCCGAAGCTTTTCAGCAGACTGTTCAGCGCGGAAGCAGAGCCCGGTCCGGACGTGATAAATCCTTCCAATCCCGCAAAAGCGCAATCCATGCCCGCAGTTTTGCCCGGGGCTGCCGCCAGCCAGAGCGGTCCTGAAACCATCTCCTCAACGCGGCCGGGTTTTCCTCCGGCCGCCTCTATAATGGCAGCCCTTTCCCGCCCGCTGAGTTTCTCACCCACAGGCCCGCCGGATAGATTCCACGCTCCGCACAGGGCATTCATGGACGCGGCTCGGCACGGTTGCGCTGTCTTTGCATTGCGCGCATGGCGTTATTTTCACAAATCATGCATTGACGGGTCAATTTCTGATGCATTGGGTCGGCATGGGGATTTAAATAATTCAAGCTTGGCTTGACACCTTTCAGATTTATTGGGAAGGCTGCACGCGGATTTCACAATGATATAATACGATAAATGGCGCGTCCTGAGACTCAACAGTGCTTGCGGGTGAAAGTCCCGTCCGGGTAAGAGCCGATTCGCCCGGTAGCAGGCTCCAGTTGTGGGGCGAAATTCCCACCACCAAGCGGAGCGTCGGAAGTCCGTCTTAAGCGGAAGGCAAAGGCGCGGGCCGTAACATAAAGTGAACACTGCAACCTCGACAAATTATCAGCCGAAAGGCGTTTGGGAGAAGGCCGAGCCGCTCATTTCACGGCGAAGGCAAAAGACAGCGTTACAGGAATCGGAACGGACGCTGGCCCTCCCCGGGGTATGGGTGTCGGCACGTGCTGACAGCAATGTTGGGGACAGGAGAGACCCTCCCCTGCGGCCAAGTCAGGCAAAGACCGGGCGTATAAGGCCGGAGGCTGAAAACGCGCGGAGCAGGGAGGGAGTCCGAGGGGCTCGTAGTACCGGTGAAGGCGTTAAACACAAAACGCCGGAGGGAAGGAGCCCTGCTTCGGTCGGGACTGTGGATGGAGGTAAGCGCGAGGGCATTCCGCCTAAGGCGGACAACAACCCCGAAGACAAAGTGCGAAAACTTCAGCGCAGTCTGTGGGTGAGCGCAAAGATGAGTAAGACGCGGCGTTTTCACGCGCTATATGACCGGATAAACAGAAGTGACATCCTGCTTGAAGCGTGGAAGCGTGTCAAGGCGAATCGCGGGGCGGCGGGCGTGGATGGAAAAACGCTGACCGCCATAGAGGCGGGCGGGCTGGAGAACTTCCTGAAGGAAATCCAGACCGCGCTCAAAACAGGCAGATACCGCCCGAGCCCGGTGCGAAGGCGGAACATACCAAAGAGCAACGGCAAGAATCGCCCATTAGGAATCCCTACGGTGCGCGACAGGGTAGTGCAGATGGCGGCGAAGATAGTGATAGAACCTGTGTTTGAGGCGGATTTTCTGCCCGCAAGCTACGGGTTCCGGCCAAAGCGCGGCGCGGAGCAGGCGCTGGAAGCCGTGCGTAGAGCCGGAAACAGCGGCCACAACTTTGTCGTGGACGCGGATATCCGGTCTTTCTTCGACTGCATAAAGCACGACACCCTGATGGAACTGGTAAGCGGAAGAATCGCGGACCGCAAGGTGAAGAAACTTGTGAGGCAATGGCTAAAGGCCGGGGTAATGGAGGACGGGACGGTGAAGATAAACCTTGCGGGAACGCCGCAGGGCGGAGTAATCTCGCCGTTGCTCGCCAACATTTACCTGCACCATCTTGACCGCTACTGGGAAAACGAGTGCAAAGAACTTGGAATCCTGGTGCGCTATGCCGATGACTTCGTGGTGATGTGCAGAACGGAATCACAGGCAAAGGAAGCGTTAAGACGCATAAAGCGGGTGATGATGGGATTGAGCCTTGAGCTGAACGAGGGAAAGACCCGGATGGTTGACTTGAGACGCGGCAAGGAGGGATTCACCCTGCTCGGCTGCTATATACGGAAGCGCAGAAGTGTGCAACGGAAACCGCAATGCCATTTCATGCAGCGGTGGCCGTCGC